>JALGWB010000142.1 GCA_025774405.1 bacterium | reverse complement strand
GTCCAATCGGGTTGAGCGTAGAGCCGGTCGACAAAAGCCGGGCTAAAGCCAATCACCTTGTTGCCAAGCTGCTGCTTACCAGCGACAACCACATCTCGCCTCTCGAAAGCATGACTAATCTGCCCAATCGTATCCGTGGTCTCATCACCAAGTATGACATCCCTGACCTTGCTTGCCTCAGGGTAAATGATGCGGGTAGTTGTAGTCAGCAACACCTTCCACCCGATGCCTGAAAGCTCACGACCCAGCCCATACATCAATGAGGTCTTGCCACCGGCACCGACAAGGCTCACCAGCTCGTGCTTCCCCAGTGCAAACGCGGTGTAGAGGGAGTTCTTTGCCTCGATTCTCACTTTTTCACTTTCGCAAGGGTCTTCTCGATACGCTCAAGAGCCTTCTCTATGTTCTCAATAGAGTTGGCATATGAAAGTCTCAGGTAACCCTCGCCGTACTTGCCAAAGGCGGTGCCAGGAAGCACAGCGACGCCTGCCTCGTTCAGCAGCAGATCCGAAAGATCCGCTGATCTCATGCCTGTCTCTGTTATGTTCGGGAAAACATAGAAAGCACCTTTCGGCCTGAGACACCTGATACCGGGTATCCGATTGAGCCCCTCAACAATCACGTCTCTCCTGCGTCTGAACTCATCGACCATCATCCTGGCTCCAGACTGATCGCCGGTAATGCCTTCGATACCAGCAACCTGAGTGAAAGAACAGGTACAGGAGGTAGCGTTTATCTGGAGCTGGGTGAGAGCAGCAGCAAGCTCCTGAGGCATGATACCATAACCAAGTCTCCAACCTGTCATAGCATACGTCTTGGAGTAGCCATCGAGGATGATGGTGTGCTGCCGCATGCCCGGCAAGGAGGCGATACTTACGTGTTCACCTTCATAAAGGGTCTTGGAATAGATTTCATCGGATAGTACCCAGATATCGTTTTTCCTGGCGAGCTCAGCTATTGTTTCGAGATCCTCCTTGGAGAGCACACCGCCGGTAGGATTTTGAGGTGAATTGATGATTATCATTTTGGTCTTGGAGCTTATTAGCTTCTCAAGCTCAGCCGCATCAAAGCAGAATTCTTTCTCTTCTTTAAGTTGCAGTGGCACGGCCTTTGCGCCGATGAACTCTATCACAGATTCATAGATGGGAAAGCCCGGGTTCGGGTAGATCACTTCATCTCCCTCATCAACCAGCGCAAGCATACTGAAGAACATGATAGGCTTTGCTCCAGGTGTCACGACGACTTCTTCAGGTTTAGCTTGGATGCCCTTATCTTTGCTGACCACCCGAGCAATAGCCTCACGCAATTCGGGTAACCCCTGAGCAGGGCCATAGTGGGTATAGCCATCCCAGATGGCTTTAACAGCCGCTTCCCTGATATTGTCAGGGGTATCAAAATCTGGCTCACCTATCTCAAGATGGACTATCTCCTTGCCCTGTGCTTCAAGAGCTTTGGCTCTAGCCAAAACCTCAAACGCACTTTCGGTGCCAAGCCTTGACATGCGCTTTGCGAACCTGATCATTGCCCCTTCCTCCTTAATCTTTGAATCCCAGTATCTTTAGTCCCGTCTCCGGTTCTTCCTTCCTTATCAATGTATGCCGGCAAACCAGAACGGCAATCTCGGCTGTCTTGTTGACTGTGGCTGCAGAGAGGTGTCCCGCAAGAGCTTCGCCACCTGGTCTGCCAATTACAGCATGCAAATGAATCATGATGTCTTCGCCAAGGGTCGAGATGTTTCCATTCAGCGAACACAGCTCAGACTCGGTTGCAACAGGCACTGTCTCATATTCACCTCGTCCCTTGTAGAATGACAATCCAGCATTCCTGACCATTCCTACACCACCCAATACTATTCCTGAGGAGATCTTTTCCTCAATCAGTGCCTGCCTCATGGCAGCAAGCAAATCTTCACCGTCTGAAAAACGCATGATAAGCAGATCACCTTTCCGGCTCTTGTCCACCTTAGCGCCCTCCTCCTTGCTCTCCTGCAGCTGTTTCAATTGCATCAACGATCTTCCTGTAACCTGTACATCTACAAAGCACACCTGAGATCGCCCGGCGAATCATGTCCCTTGATGGATTGGGTTGCCTTCTCAGCAGTGCCTTGGCAACCAGAATCATCGCGGGTGTGCAGAAACCACACTGGATGGCACCGTGATCAACAAAACATCTCTGTAAGATATCAAGCCTCTCATTCTCACCTATACCCTCAATGGTGGTTATCGAACACCCATCAACCTGAAAAGCCATCTTGATGCACGAGAGCACAGGCTCGCCATCAACCAGTACTGTGCAGGCTCCACAATCACCACGACCACATCCCTCTTTGGTCCCCGTAAGACCAAGATGCACCCGAATGAATTCCAGGAGCGTCACATGGGGCTCGATCTCAGCACTCAAGGGTTTACCATTTACCTCGACTCGAATCCTGATCTTATCCATTCCGCCTAACTCAGGTGCTGCTCAACAGCATCCTCGGACGCCTCAATTTCAACAATCTGGATCTTGGGCTCAACACTTGAAGGGTCTTTAAGCCCACTTCCCGTTATGATCACTACCACGGTTTCATCTGCTGATATTATACCTGCTTTGCGGGCTTTGAGAAACCCCGCAAATCCAGCTGCACCTGCCGGCTCAGCGAAAATCCCACACCTGTGACCCAGCAACGATATGCTATCGAGAATCTCATCATCGCTGACTTTCACCGCCACCCCCTGAGTATTCTTCAGGGCTCGCAAAGCCTTCCGCCAGTTACGGGGCTTGCCAACCCTTATGCTATCCGCTATGGTCCTGGCCCTGACAGGCGATACCTCACCTGAGGAATTGAAAGCATCAACGATTGGTGAAGCTCCCTCTGCCTGAACGGCGAGCAACCTGGGCAGATGCGGTATCTCTCCGAGAATCTGAAGCTCCTTGAAGGCCTTGTATTGACCGCTGATTATGCATCCATCACCAACCGAGACCACAATCCAGTCAGGCGCCCTGTAGCCGAGTTGCTCGTAGATTTCCAGTGAGCATGTCTTCTTGCCTTCGACAAGATAGGGATTTATGGCGCAATTTCGATTGAACCAGTTCCATCTTGCTATTGCACCTGTTGCTACATCGAAGGCATCCTCATAGGTGCCCCGCACTCTGAAGACTTTTGTTGCACATGTGGCAATCTGATAGAGCTTTGCCAAAGGTATATCTTCAGGCACGAAAATGTAGGAGCTGAGTCCAGCTGATGCTGCGAGCACTGCCAGAGATGAAGCTGCATTGCCTGTTGAGGCACATGCGACGGTAGACCGCTGCTCTCGCAACGCCACAGCTATCCCAACAGCACTTGCACGATCTTTGAGCGAACCACTCGGATTGACCGTCTCATCCTTCAGATATAGTTGCGAATGGCCGACCGCCTCACTCAACCGATCAAACCTGTAAAGCGGTGTCCAGCCGACCCTGAGCATTTGCGATGGCACCTCATCAACAGGCAAAATCTCGAGATAGCGGAACATGTTTGCCTGCGATCGCACTCTGAGTGGCTCCTCTGTCAGAGCTCGCCTTGCCAGGTCATAGTCGTATTCGACGTCCAGAATTCCCTCGAGTCCGCATGCCGGGCAAGTAATGTAAGCGCCAAATGGATAGGTCTTGCCACATTTGACACAGACCAGTCGGTTGACCTTACCCACTACATTCTCTCCCAGAGCTTGATAGCCAGTTGCCTTGAATGCTCGAAGACTTTCTCCTCATCGATAAGGCAAGCTTTTCCACCATCGAGCACCTTCTTGCCATCTACAAGCACCGTCTCCACCCTCAACTCTCTGCTCAAAAAATGATCCCAGAGATTGTTTCCATTGATTGGGGTTGGCGGATCATATGCAAAGATAACGACATCAGCTGCATGACCTCGCTCAATCAAGCCCAGCGGCCTGCCCAGAATCGAACCTGCAATCAACTGATTGTTATACAGGAGCAACACTTCGCTTTCGACAAACCCTGCTGTCGGCAGGGGTTCGACAAGCCTCCAGTTGAGAATGGCGGTATAGGCATCATCGAGGACACTGGCTCCGAAGCCATCGCTACCGAGTCCAACCCGAACCCCGTGCCTGAACATCTTGGCAACGGGAGCAATGCCAACAGCATTTGAGAGGTTTGAGCGTGGACAGTGTATCACATTGGTACCTGTCTGGTTCAGGGTCCTTATCTCCTGGTCACTGACATGGACACAATGAATGGCAAGTGTCCGATCAGAGAGAATCCCTGCATCTGCCAATCTGGTTACCACACGGCGCCGGTAACGTTTCTGGCTGTCAACGACGTCAGCGTTATCTTCAGCAACGTGGATATGGAAACCGAGCCCGTTCTCAAGGGCGGCTTCCCTGGCCCTCAGCAGGGTTGGCTGACTGAGGGTAAAGGATGCATGAAGTCCCATCAAGCAGCCAATCGGTGAAGCTTCCCTGGCAACAAGAGTGGCAAATCTGACGTTTTCTTCGATTCCAAGGAGTGCACGGTCTTGCCCGTCGCGGTCGGAGACCTCGTAGCAGACCGAGCCACGAATGCCGGCCTGTCTCATCCCGCCTGCAATCGCATCAAGGCTTTCCCTTACAGCATGTGGACTTGAGTGATGGTCCAGAATCGTGGTTACCCCTGCCTTCAAACTGAGAAGACTGCCAACGAGAGCACTCCAATAGCAGTCCTCATAGGTCAGAGCTTTATCGAGACGCCACCAGAGTGTCTCAAGCCGCTCAACGAAGTTGCGCGGGGAGCTGGCCTGAATGAGCCCCCTGGCTAGGGCACTATAAAGATGCGTATGGCAGTTAATAAGCCCTGGAGTCACTATCTTGTCAGTTGCATCGATGACGCTTACTCTCTGCCCTCTCGTGTATTTCCGGTAATCCCCCCTGCCGACCCGCGAAATTTCCCCACCTTTGATGATGATCCATCCACCGTCGATCAGGTCTTGCTTGACCTTGCCGGTGAAAATCTTCCCACCCTTTATGAGGGTTATCTTTTCCGAATCGAGCCTCGGCAAAATGCTTACCTCCTAGCCTCTCCTGAGAAAAATTCCACCAGCATCTCCAAGGAATCTCCCGTCCTTCTGAATAATCTTTCCACGCAGGATCGTCACCGACGGAAATCCTCTCAATCTCCAGCCATTGTATGGGGAGTAGTCGCATCTCATGTGTAAGCGGTCAGGTCTTACAAGCATCTCTCGCTCAGGATCAATAATGACAACGTCAGCATCACTTCCAACCTGAAGCGTACCCTTGCGGGGATAGAGACCGAAGATCATCGCTGGATTTGTACAGAGGGTCCTCACAAGTGTTGTCTGAGAAATCCTACCGCTGACAATTCCATGTGTGAACATTATGGGAAGCATCGTCTCAATGCCCGGCAATCCGAAGAGCATCCTCCTGAAATCTCCCTGCCATGTATCCTTCTGCTTTGCCATAAATGTGCAATGATCGGTTGCAACTGTCTGAATTGACCCCGTATCGAGCGCCTCCCAGAGGTAGTCATTATCCTCTGCGGTCCTCAGCGGTGGACAGCAGGCAAATCGATGACCATAGCGTTTACAGTATAGTGAGTCAGTTAGAGTCAGGAACTGCGGACACGTCTCAGCTGTGACAGGATAGCCCTGCCGCTGCCACTCCTCAACGATTGCACAGGCGTCTCGTGTTG
>JALGWB010000141.1 GCA_025774405.1 bacterium | reverse complement strand
GAGCGTACCACCGGTAAAAAGCCCTCTCAGATACTTGCGCGATGGTGGTTGGCTTTGAACATACCTGAATAGCTGCTCGACCGTCTCCTTCTCGATCGAAAGCTCTGACTTGAAGCTTCTGCCCGTTGCTGCTTCAGCAGCTTTGAGAGCCGTCGCTGTAAGCGTTGGGGTGAAATGCACATTCCCGCCTGAACGCTCTTCATCATAGCCAGCGAAATAAATGACCGTAGCTTTCTCCGCACGTCTCACTGTTTCAATGATATCTTTGGCAACTTCATCGTCAGGAAGCTTGGAAATGAGCACAATAACCTCGGTAGATTTATCCTTGATGAGTGCATCGAGTCCCATGCGAGTTGTTATACCACCAATTGCTCGAGAAATATCTCTGCCCCCGGTTCCAATGAGCTGCGAAATCCCAAGCCCGAGCCGTGCCAGGATAGCTGAAACCTCCTGAGCTCCTGTTCCGGAGGCAGCGACAATACCGATTGGTCCCCTTGGCACACCATTAGCGAAGCCAAGCCCGATGCCGTTTATGATTGCAGTTCCACAATCGGGTCCCATGACCAGGAGTCCTTTGTGCCTTGCAAATTCCTTAAGGCTTCGCTCTTGGTCAACAGGAACGTTATCGCTGAAAATCATGACGTGTTTCCCGTGACTCAGTGCCTTCCGGGCTTCATAGGCTGCAAAACGGCCAGGTACTGAGATAAGCGCAAGGTTGATGTCAGAATAACTCTTGAGCGCAGTCTCGAGGCTTTCAGGCCTGAAGGCTTGTCTGGACTCTAGCTCAGCTCTTGATTCAATCTCATGGGTTATCAGTTCATGGACTTTCTTCACTACCTCGCTATCAATTGCCTCGACAGCGATAATCAAATCGGACGGACTTAACTCACCGATTGAAGATAGATCGAAGCCCGCCTCAGTTATCATCATCAAGTTAGTATCCGTTGCCATGGCTACTATCGCATTTGATATGCCCTTGATCTCAGTAGCCTGCTTTGAGATCCGCATTAGACTGACTGAGTCAAGATATGAGGATTTGCGGACGATGATGTCTCTCATAGCTTGCTCCAGGTGTTGTGCAATACATCGAGCGCTACGATAACGCCTGCGAGCATATCATCACCTGAGGTCGCTCCGATGCTTCCAAGTTGCTCCAGAGGCTTCTCGAGGCATCCGTCACTTGCAATGGCAAGCAGCATTTTACACAGGACCTGAGGGAAAAGACCGTCAAGTGCTGCTCTGAGCATATAATGGGACTGCAAAGTTGTCGAATGAATGTTAGAAGCTACTGCTCCGAAGAGATACTTTCGTATGGGCCTATCGTAAGCGAAAAAGTGAAATGCGCCAAGCATGCCAACTATGAGGTCATCTCCTGATGGGGTTAGCCCCATTCCAAAGCCTATGGTGGATCTGACTTGAGAGCAGAGATCCCCATATGAACCAGCCTCACACGCGCTCGCAATCCCGGCCAGGATTGAGTGCGATCGCCTGGCGAAAGTATTGTCTGACCGGTTGTGTTTCGTGTGCCTGCTGAATGCACAGCCAAGAGCATTAAGGAAAAGACTGTTACTCTGCGTCGCCTCAGTCAGCTGGCCAAGCTTCTCAAGCCATCTTTCGAGGTCCTGCTGAGTTAACGCCCGAAGGGGCTTAAGGCTCAGGCTTACATGTTGAGCATTCTTAAGATTGATAGTCACCCTCCGCTTTCCAAGGATGATAAAAGAATCCCTGATGTGGACAGGCTCACCGATATGGCTATCAAGGAAACAACCATGACAGGCCGATACGCTGTGATCAAGGACTATCGAGTAGGGGCTTAAGAACACCGATTGGGGATGAAGACTGATCAGGATGTCAGAGCTCAGGATGTTTACGACTTGCCTGTAAACGGAGTGCACGTACCCACATCCTCGTATGGATGGTAAAATCCTTACAACAGCTGTGCTTGCCCTAACAGCATTGATTATCATTTGGTTCTTTGTCGTAGTGCCAGGCAAACTCGCTCGGGATTCAGTGGTAAGTCTCGGATCCTGACTCCCGTGGCGTTGAAGAGTGCATTTGCTACTGCTGAAGGAACTGAAATCATTGGATGCTCGGCTATTCCTCTTGCTCCAAAGGGTCCTTTATCATGAGGTGTCTCAATGAGGATCTGTACCATTTCACGAGGTATATCCTTCGAGGTTGGTATCTTGTAATCGGTTAACGAGTCGTTGAGCAGATGTCCTTCTCCATCATATAGATATTGCTCAATCAGAGTCGTGCCCAGGCCTTGTACCACCCCGCCTCTGACCTGTCCTCGGCACAGATCTTCATTTATGACTCGGCCAACATCAAAAGCCGACACGATCTTAATGATTTCGATGTCACCCGTTTCGAGATCGACTTCAACCTCCACGCCATGAGCTCCATATGTCCAGTTAAGCGCTGGCAGACCTTGCCCTGTCTCGGGATCGAGATTGGTAAGTCCTTCAGCAACATAGCTACCCCTTCCAATTACCGGTCCCCCGATGGAGTTACCGCTTGGGAACATATAGCCCATTACGACATCCTTGTAATCCAGCATACGTGATGGGTCACTTGCGACGAAGACCTTTCCGTTCTCGACTTCCAGTTGATGCTTCTCAACGCCGAGTGCCCGAGCTGCGGTTGACTTTATCTGGTCTATGGCGTCTTCAGCAGCCCTCATTATGCAGATGCCAGCCATGACGGTGAGGCGACTTGCGACAGTCTGCCAATCATAGGGACAGCGATCAGTATCCTTTGCCCAGACGAAGTGGATCCTGTCAAACGGTAGTCTCAGCGCGTAGGCAGCTATCTGGCTCAGGGAGGTTGCTGTACCCTGCCCATAATCAACTCCACTGACTATGACATCTGCTGTTGCATCTTCATTGAATTTTATTATGGCACTCGAGGCAGTATTGGGCGGCATGGCAGGTGCCTTGTGAAGCACAGCTATTCCCTTCCCGCGTACCCTCCGACCTGCGCTCTTTGGCGAGGATTGTTTTCCCCAGCCGATCTCATTGGCAACCTGCTTGAGGCATTTCTTCACACTTCCTGTGTGGCTGGTGACCTTCTCACCCGTGATAGTCATCGAGCCAGGCGCAAGCAGGTTTTTCATTCGAAATTCAACCGGGTCCATGTCAATGCTTGCCGCAGCAATGTCCATCTGAGATTCAACAGCCCAGAAGAGCTCGACGTGTCCGAAGCCTCGGTAGGCTGTGCCAAAAGGCTTGTTGGTGTAAACCGTGAGTGAGTCGATCTTGACGTTTTCAATATCATAGGGTCCAGCTCCAGAATAGCCTGAGGCCCTTCCAATGTTAACTCCATAATCGGCATAGGCACCCGCATCCCAGACATATTCAATCTCTTCAGCGATTATGCGCCCCGATTTCGAAACACCGGTCTTTATCCTTGCGTGGAGTCCTTGTCTGCATGGTAGGGTTTTGAACTCCTCATGCCTCGTCGCTACGAGTTTGACAGGTTTGAAGCCTGATGACTTCGAAAGCAGTGCAACAAGTGGTTCAAGGTGAATACCTGCCTTGCCACCAAAGGCGCCGCCAACATAGAGAACGACAACCCTTATTCTCGAATGGGATATTCCCAGTGCGACACTCAATAGATTCCTCACTGCAAACGGCGACTGAGCAGAAGTCCAGATTTCGATGCTACCGCTGGGCTTCCAGTGGGCAATTGTTGCATGGGTTTCCAGCGGGACGTGCTGGACCTGGGGTGCGTAGAACTGGTTCTCTATGATCCTGTAGCTTCTCCTGAAGCCTTCCTCGACATCACCCTTTCTCAGTTTGAAATGATTTGCGATGTTTGTGTGAGGAACGGGAAAGAACACACCTTTAACATATTTGTATTCGTGAAGATCCTCGTGTACAAGCGGAGCATCGGGCTTCAAGGCCTCCCTCGCATCGGTGACCGCTTCGAGAGGTTCATATTCAACTTCAATGAGATCTATTGCCTCGGTAGCAGCTTCCTCGCTTGTGGCAGCAACTGCAGCAACGGGTTCACCGTGATAGCGCACCTTCCTATCAGCGAGCACAGGCTTATCAACCATGTAAAGCCCAATTCGGTAGGGGAGATCTTTGCCGACCAGCACAGCTCTGACTCCCGGCACCTTCCTGGCTCTTTCGACATTCACTCCGACTATGGTTGCATGGGCGTGAGGGCTGAGCAGCATCTTTGCATAGAGCATACCGGGCATTTTCATGTCGGCTGCATAAACTGCGCTTCCCGTGACTTTCTCAATGCCATCGATCCTCGGTATAGATGCGCCTATGAGGTCATCGTTCATGGCTCATTTCCCTTCTGGCAGCCTCCTTGATGGCTCTTATTATGGGCTCGTAGCCTGTGCACCGGCACAGATTGCCGCATATCGCTTCAACGATTTCAGGTTCGGACGGATCGGGATTTCTCATGAGTAGCGCACGCGCCGACATCACCATACCCGGTGTGCAGAAGCCGCACTGGATTGCGCCCGTATCGATGAAGGCCTGCTGGAGCGGGCTTAGCTTGCCATCCCTCATCTCACCTTCTATGGTGAGAACCTCACATCCATCAACCTCAGCGGCAAGTACAAGGCAGGAATTGACTGGCTTACCATCAACTATGACTGTGCAGGCACCACATTCACCTCTTCCACAGCCTTCCTTCGTTCCTGTGAGTGAAAGGCTTTCCCTCAAGACCCTTAGGAGTGTCCAGTGATCCTCGACTTCGAGCGAGACAGGCTCACGGTTAAGTGTGAAGGTGATATGCTGCATAAGACCTATCCTTCAAAGTGCTGGCCCGAGAAGTGCCGAATTATCTCACTGACAAGTGTCTCGACCATGTACCTTCTATAAAGTGCCGAACCCCTGACGTCATCGATCGGTGATATCGAGCTTAAGACAATCTCAATTACATTGCGAGGCTGCTTAAGCATGGACTGGTCAAGATCATCTATCAACAAAGGGCGAGGAGCAACGGCTCCAAGTGCAATTCTCAATCTTCCATCTTCGGAGAGCGCTCCAGCTGCATTTACGATGGCAAGGTCATGTCCCCTTATACGCTTTCGCTTCAGAAAGACCGAAATCGTGGTCTCTGCTGGGGGCACCCTGATCTCGGTCACAACCTCATCAGGTCTGAGACAGGTTGTTTTCACACCTTCGAAGAATTGCCTGACAGGTATTAATCGGTCACCTTGCTTCGAGACAACCTTGAGAACCGCTCCAAGCACAAGCAGGGGTGGGCCTAAGTCGCAGGCGGGAGAAGCATTGCAGAGGTTACCGCCAACGGTGGCTCTACTTCTTACCTGATATGAGCCAAGGCTTGAGGCGGCTTGCCTTATGGCAAGCATGCCCCTGGGAAGATCGCCAAACTCAAGCAGCTGGTTGATGGTCACACCTGCACCCATTGTGAGACCACCATCGGAGGCGACTGAGATATCATGCATCTCGGGGATAGGCTTTACATCGATTACATAATCAGGCCGCTTGATGCCATCCCGGAGGCTTACCAGCAGATCTGTGCCACCAGCAAGGATGCTTGCATTCGAGCCAAATTTTTGGAGCAATTCGAGGGCTTCATCAAGTGTACGGGCTCTTAGATACTGAAATGAAAGCATGACAACCTGGTGGAAGAATCAATCATCATATTGCAAACCTTTCAAAGATAGCCTAGACTATGAT
>JALGWB010000140.1 GCA_025774405.1 bacterium | reverse complement strand
GCTGGATTCGGGCTGGGTATAGAGCGTACGATTGCATGGATCTGCGGTATAAGGCACGTGAGGGAGACGATCCCGTTCCCCCGCTTGATGTACCGTGTCTACCCGTAGGAGGGGGAGGCTGATGAGCCTCCCCCATCCCTGATTACGAGACCTGAACGGGTATCTCCTTGGTCTTCTTCTCCTCAAGCTTCGGCATCGTCACCTTGAGGATACCATCCCTGTAAACGGCTTTCACCTTGTTGGTGTCAACCTCCACAGGCAGGGCGACACTCCGCTTGAAGTATCCATAGGTGCGTTCTACTCTGTGGACATTTTCGTTCTCGTGCACCTTTTCCTGCTTCTTCTCGCCGCTTACCGTGAGGATGTCGTTCTTGACGCTAACCTTGATATCGTCATGTCTAAGCCCCGGAAGCTCGAGGGTCGCAATCACCTCGTTGTCAGTCTCTGTTATATCCATTGCTGGATACCAATCACCCTCATACACCTCCGTTGTCGGCATAACCTTGCCGTAGAACTCATTGAGAAGTCTATCCATCTCGTCCCTTAGACTCAGCATGCTTCTGAATGGCGTCCATCTGATGATCGCCATCCTAATCACCTCCCTTTTTGAAGTTTCCGCTTACTGCTATTCGCAAAGGATGTGCCAGTTCAGCACAGACTTAGAGTACGTTCGTAATCCTTTGGTACAACACAAGTTACTGTCTCAGGGCATGGTGGTGGTTTGTGATGATAGGCTTGCCAATCTGACTCACCTCTGCCTCAATGAGCATCCCAACGGGACATGGCTGCCACTTTGACAAAGTGCAGGCAAGTAATGGCTTGACAAAAGATGAATGGTATTAAATCATTAGCCTTCGGCAGGCTGGTTATCTGGGCAGGCTAGCCGTCGCGTTCGCTGTCATTGATCGTTTCTTGATAGACCGAGGTGGCTTGGTCATGGTCCCAAAGAAGATGTTCTTGACGAAGGGAGTGGGTCGCCACAGGGATAGGCTGACAAGCTTCGAGCAGGCCCTTCGCAATGCTGGCATTGCCCATCTCAATCTGGTGAGGGTCTCAAGTATTTTCCCTCCTAGGTGCAAACTGATTTCACGTGAACATGGATTGAGGCTGCTGGCCCCCGGCCAGATTACTTACGCTGTGTTTAGTGAGAATGCGACCCAGGAACCTCATCGGCTCATGGCTGCATCTGTAGGTGTCGCAATCCCGAAGGATCCGGATCAACATGGCTATCTTTCTGAATACCATAGCTTTGGTGAGACCGAGCAGAAGGCGGGCGACTATGCTGAAGACCTTGCCGCCTCTATGCTTGCAACTATCCTTGGAGTTGACTTTGATCCAGATGCGAGTTATGACACCAAGCGCGAGATCTGGAAAATCTCCGGCAAGATAGTGCGCACTACCAACATAACTCAGTCAGCAATCGGTGATAAGCGAGGTCTCTGGACGACTGTACTTGCAGGCGCTATCTTCGTCTGCACCTAAGTGACCAGGAATTGCTCCTTATGAGAGACTTTATTGATAATCTTATCGGCCGATTGCTCATTGTGGCTGCGATTCTGGCTGCAGCATCCCTTGTTGCACAGTATGGCTTCTTTCTGCCGGAGTCGTATCTGGGATATCTCTTCAAGGTTGACATTGTAATCATAATTCTTTTCGTCAGCGAAAACTTTATCAGGCTTGGTATAGCGAGAAAGCGTCTTGGGTATCTGAAGACCCACTGGCTGGATTTCGCGCTGATAGGGCTCTTCGGTGCCCAGATTATTTCGCTCAGGTTTTTCTCCGAGTCGACGCTGGTAGTAATGTCTCTGGCCAAGCTTGATATCCGATCTTTGACCAAAGCCTATATAATCGCTGCCCAGGTCTATATGGGTGCTGTCCTATTCATCAAGACCATAGATGCCAATAGATTCATTGCCCGCCTGCGGCTTACGGCGCCTCAACTCGTGCTGCTGAGTTTCGCGTCAGCCATTGGCATAGGTACCCTGCTACTTCTGTTGCCACGGGCTACAGCAACGGGGCATCCGATGGCTTTGATTGATGCCTTATTCACCGCAACTTCGGCAACTTGCGTCACTGGGCTAATAGTAGTGGACACCGGAAGCTATTTTTCCCATTTCGGTCAAGCGATAATCCTGTTTCTGATACAGCTCGGCGGTATAGGGATAATGAGTCTGGTTGCATTTTCTGCTGCTGTCATGGGTAGGGGTATTGGTGTGCGTCAAAGAGCTGTGCTGAGAGATATTTTGAGCTCGGATTTCATTGGTGAGGTAACGCCTCTCATCAGGAACATAATCCTGATCACACTTTCCTTTGAAGTGATTGGTGTGCTCGTGCTTTCAAAGATCTGGGCCAGGGATTTCGCTTCGCCTCTGGTTACTTTCTATTATGCCGTTTTCCATTCTGTATCCGCTTTTTGCAACGCTGGGTTCTCACTCTTCGACGATAGCCTGATGAGATTCTCTGGCCGCCCGGATGTCGTCCTCACATTTGCAGTCCTCATCATATTAGGTGGGCTTGGTTTCATGGTGGTTTCAAATCTTGCTTCGGCAGCCTACAGGAGGATCAGAGGTGACCGTGTCGGCGGGAGGCTGACACTCCATACAAAGACCGTTCTGGCAATGTCGGTATCGCTGCTGGTCGTGGGGGCTGTTATCGTTTTTCTCCTCGAAGGAGGAAGATCTGAGGTTGGTAGTAGTCAGCACCAGCGGCTACTCACTGCTTTCTTCACATCTGTCACAGCAAGAACAGCTGGATTCAGCACTGTCAGTGTGGGAAGCCTCACTGCTCCTACAGCTCTCATTATCATCCTGCTCATGTTCATCGGAGCATCGCCTGGGGGTACCGGTGGAGGTACAAAGACAAGCACGATAGCTGTGTTGCTGGCTACTATCCGATCAATACTCAGGGGCAGACCGAATGTCGAGATCTTCAAACGCACTATCCCTACCGACATTGTTAACAAGGCTATATGTGTGGTCTTACTCTCGCTTGGTTTGATCTTTGTCAGCTCAATTGCGATTTCGGCTCTGGAACATGAGCCATTGACAGAGGTGCTCTTCGAGTGTGTTTCAGCTTTCGGCACGGTAGGGCTCTCCCGTGGGCTGACCCAACACTTGACTGCACCGAGTAAGTTGGTAATAATTACAACAATGTTCTTTGGCAGAATCGGACCTCTCACCCTTGGACTTGCAATAGGTCAAAGGAGTAGGGAGACTGCTTATGCATACCCGACAGAGAGAGTAGTCATAGGATGAGAGGGGGAATCGGTATTGGCAGCGCGAACTCGGAGAAAGAGCTCGAAAAGCAAGCGCAAACCGACCAAAAGGCTTAGTCGGCGGAGAGGGAACAGGGTAAGCAAGTCTTCAAGGGGGAAAAAGGCACCCAAGCATAAGAGGGTAGCATCGTCTAGAACGAGATCAAGGCGAACCAGGACCGCAAGGAAGGTTAGCAGGGGATCCAGCCGCAGCAGGTCGCGCAGGCTGGCTGTCAAGCGTTCAAGGGTCAAGGAACTTCGGGCGATGCTTGAAGCGCGGCGGGTGGAGATCCTTGAGGAGATAAAGCGTGCAAGACAGGACAGTCTGGAAATCGATAGGACGAGTTTTCCAGAAGTTGGTGATCTGGTTTCAGCTTCGGTCGAAAAGGAGAGAGCTTTTGAATACGGAGAAGCGGGCGTCAATGCGCTTCGTGAGATTGACCTTGCCCTTCAGAAACTTGAAGAAGGTACTTACGGTATCTGTGAGGCTTGTGGGAAGCAGATATCGCTCAAACGCCTCCGCATAATGCCCTCAGCAAGACTGTGCATCCGCTGTAAGGCCAAGGAGGAAGCTTCGAAGCCAGCACGTGATCGTCTTGAACGCTATCCGAGTGTCTTCGCTGAGGATATCACTGAGGATTAGCCAATACTCAGAGTCCATTGACAAATCACTCCAACTAGGCTATAGTATCGATGTAGGCGATGATCGGAGGCGATGGTCGATGCAAGCCAGGTTGTTGGTTGCTCTCACTGTAGTCTCTCTGCTGATTTTCTCTGCCTGTGCCCTTGCTGAACCCAAGATGCCCAATTGGGGCGACCCGGATATCGTCGAAGGCAGCAGGCCCAGGCTACCGACACCACAGGAGTCCAGCTTGGATGCGTTTAGGGTGGGGATCATTATAGTTCCTTTCGGATTCCCTATCCAGCTGATCCACAGGGATGAGCAGCCAGAAAGACCAGCTACTTCAGTAAGCGAGTTACACGCTACCAAGGTTTTCTTCGCAAGGCGAAGATAGTAAGGTAGCACATGGTTTACACCCTTCTTGGAAGCGGGGAAAGGGTGGCATGGAAAACTCATGCGGCGGGCCTGGCGGACGGGAAAGCGAAGGTCACAGAGGGCCTAATGTAGGCTCTTCGCTGGAAGAGCTGGGCAACTTCTGTTTAGCTACAGGCGAGTTTAGCACCGCGATCGAGTATTTCACCCAGGCTTTGAGCAAGCGTGAACTGGCTTGCTCTCCTTCAAGGAAAGCATCACTCCTCAGGCGACTCGCCATATGTTACTCGAAAGCAGGCAAGTGTGACCATGCTCTTGAATTGCTGGATAAAGCGTTTGCTTTGGTTGCAGATGGTGAGGATCCACTTGAGCTTGCTCGCATAATAGGCGAAAGAGGCTGGGTGCACTTCAAGCGAGGTGAGTATGATCTCTCCGAAGCCGATCTGCAGGCAGGTCTCGATATCCTTGTGGGTGATGATAGAGGCAAGGCTATAGCGGAATTCTACAATCGCCTCGGTGGGGTTTATTACCGCAAGGGCGATCTTGAGAAGGCCATGGAGCTTTATCGGGCAGCTCAGGCTACAGCCAATCTGGTTGGAGAGCGGCGACTTGTGGGCATATGTCTTAACAATCTCGGTCTTGTTTGTAAAAGCCAGGGTCGGTTGGTTGAGGCGAAGAGATTCTTTGAGGATGCCCTGGATGTTGCTGAAGATATAGGCCAGCATTTTGAGAAAGCTGCAAGGCTGAACAACCTCGGTATCGTTCACTCAAAGCTTGGTGACTGGAAGAAGGCGTATCGCTGCTGGACTCGGGCTCTTGAAATATTCGTAGGTATAGGAAATCGGTGGGAAGTCATCTCGGTTTACATAGCACTTGGCAACTATTATCTGACATATCGTGACTTCGATCGGGCTGAAGAATACTATGTGCGGGGGATGAAGGAAAGCTCTGATAATGGCGATGCCCGGACAGCCGCTCTCAGTTTTGAGGCAATGGGCGATCTCCACTACGCACGCGGCAGACTTGACTCGGCATACCGTTGTTATCATGAGGCGCTTGAAATTGCTGCTGAGATTGCTCCCACGAGTGACATCGTCGTGGAGGTAAAGCGGCGGCTGGCGGATCTCGAGATCGAGAAGGGCAACTTCAATGAAGCTCTTGAACTCGCAAGCCAGGCTGTTGATATGGCTGGCGAGATAGGTGATATCTTCGAACGTGCATGTGCTATTCGTTCCAGATCCTGTGCTCAATTCCATCTCAAGCAGTGGGAACAAGCAAAGAATGGATTTGAGAGGGCGATTGAGATCTTTTCAAGCCTCGGGTGTACGAAAGAGCTGGCGATGACGTATCTCAGGGCTGGAGAAAGTATGATCTCTCAGCCCGGCTCTGGCAATGCTGTGGCTTCGTACCTGTCTTTGGCTCTAACACTGT
>JALGWB010000139.1 GCA_025774405.1 bacterium | reverse complement strand
GCCTTTGATTTCACCTGAATCACCTACGTCAATACTACCACCCACGGCGACCGCATCACCTTCAATTGTACCCTCGCAGATGATGTCACCAAAAATGGCAACAACATCACCCTCAATCACCTCATCTTTCTCCACAAAAACATCATTGCCGAAGCGCACTACATCTTCACCAATAACGGTGATCTGGCCTCGACGTTGCTTGCTTTTACCAATATCGTAGCGGTGATCACCAACGTACACCCCCTCATCATCAATACGAATCTCGGTAACAACTGAATCCTTTCCGGCAACTCCTTTGCAAGGAAACATTGAGAGCAGAGCTGCAAACACACTTAAGCAAAATGCCAACTTTAAATTCATGGTCTTGCCTCCTTCCTCCCTCTCAGGACAATCCCGAAGCCATACATAATCATCAGCACAATTGCGCCTGTAGCAACGAAGAGGATAAATGCCTCATGTCGAAGCGTGAAGATCTCCTCACCCATCTTCCCGATGGATATGATCTTTGTAATTGCTCTGAAAACTGCCTCGAATGCGGAAAGCAAACCTTTCGCAAGTGTGAGATCAATCCGGCTCGCAAGCACACGTGCCAGCCTGGAGAGGCCTTGAAAAACTATCGTGAATTGATGCTCGAGGGCAATACTTATGAGGCTGACTCCTATCACAACCAATGTCCACTTGATGAAACTTTGCTTCAGTAGCCGCCGCCTTGCGAGCTTCACGGCAGATGCTGCAATCCCGGGCGGTGCAAATTGCTCAAGCCCTACTATCGATTTGATAAGAACTAAATCTTCAGCGAAAACCTTCCGGCAATCATCGCATGATGAAAGATGAACATTCAGCTCCTTCCGGGTGAGATTGGTCTCTATGTCTTCCCTGCTTGAAGGCTCATCTTCCGCTGGCAATGCATGGAGATATGCCAGAAACCGCTTCACCTGCTCGCAAGTTAGGCGACGATCTTGCATACTACACTGCACCCTGTTTGACATCTACATCGCCACTCGAGGTGGATATGGTCAGCTTGAGAAGTCCATCACCACCAACTCCCACAAGTCGTCTTCGGCTTGCCTCCTTCACGACAATGGGGATCTTAGCAGCGATCGTACCACTTGATGTAGTTATATCAAGCGCAACCGAACTACCATAGATGACGACATCGACGTTACCACTCGATGACTTCAGAGCCACCTCGCCTGCAACCGGATAGGTACCGATTTTCAAATCACCACTTGTTGCAGTGATATCAGCATTGCCAGTGTGAGCATCCAGGCCCACATCCCCACTGCTCGTTCTTATGTAGGCACTGCCGATTGATTCTTCAATCCACACATCACCGCTGCCTGCCGCGATATTGAAATCGCCTTCAAGGTGTTCAATCGAGACATCTCCACTACCAGAGGAAGTGTCGAGCTTCCCTCTGATCTCGCCGACTGTCATATCGCCGCTACCAGTATTCAGGGTTATCTTCCCGGCTGCATTCTTGAGTTTGATATCCCCGCTACCACTTCGCCATCTGATTCCACTGTAAGCACCGTCAACAACGGCATCCCCAGTACCCGTAGTGATTGAAATGGGAGCCTTGCGGCGATCAATGCGCACGTCACCGCTGCCTGTGCTTATCCTCAGGGCAACCTGGGGAAGGGTAGCGGTTATGCGGACTCTCACGTAGCCATGGGCAAGCGTATCAAATGCTCTCCCGCCTTCGCCTTCCTGCTTCACAATAAGCCGTGACCCCTGCCTGTTAAAGGTGATTTTGTTCCTGGCGAGTAATTCATCGATGTACTCTTCCTTGGATGATCGATATATCTTCTTTATCTCGAAGGCTGCGTCAGTCACGTCACCACTCACCACGTTCAGATCCGCCGAGCCTAGATGGATTTCGACAGTGTCAACACCGGTAAGATCGATTGTCTCGCTGTAGATTTTGTCACCGCTGTAAGGAAAACGATTCTCGATGAAACCGCAGCCAAGCCACAGCAAGCAACTGAGCGTAAGCAGCAAAGCAAGCAAAACTCTACTCAATCTCATTGTTGACCTCCTTTCCAACAAGTCTCCTGAGCATATGATGTGCTCGATGCAGAAGCACCTTGACCGTTCCCAAAGGGATGGCAAGTGTTTCAGCTATCTCCGCATAGCTGAACTCATCTCGATAACGCAGCAAAATCACAGTACGATACTTCGGCTGAAGCCTCCCCAGCGCCCTTTCGACTGCTTCGCAGGATAGCCTGGCAGCGGCACTCCGATCGATCGGTTGATCACAACTCGCCAGGCTAAGGACATCCTGACCATCACGCAGGTTTGCTTCGCGCTTGCGCTTGCGGAGAAGATCGAGGCATGTGGTTGTGGCAATCCGCATGAGCCATTTACCAAAATCCCTCTCAGGGTCGTAGCGATCAAGATTGAGAAGAGCTTTGATCATTGTATCCTGCAAAGCATCCAAAGCATCTTCTCGATTCCGGACAATTCGCATTATGAGATCAAACACCCGACCTTCATAGTGGCTCAGAAGTATCTCCTGAGAGACTCGGTCACCTGCCTTTGCCTTGTCAATCAGTGATCGATCTATACCGCCACTCCTGGCAATCCTCTTTCCTTTCTCAGCTTCCATCTAAGCTACGTCTGCCTTGGAGATTTTGTTTCAAATTTTTGCATCTATTCCTCTGGACGTCATACCAGCTCCAGCTACAATAATCCATGAGGAAAGCACTTGATGAAAAGTTTGACCACAATCCCCTGGTTAAGTACACTCGCTTGAGATGAAAACTGGAACCCTCCTCAGCCAGGTCTATAAGAAGACCTTCTGGAATACGTATGACCACATAGCAAATGTCATCCTGAGCAATCTCATCTGGTTTATGATATCCCCCCTGCCAACCTTTCTTTGGTTCAGATATATGCCCTTTGCCAGCTCACTTCAGGTTTTTTCAACGATTGTTTTCGGATTGCTCACTAATGCATATGCCGCTTCGGGCATCTTTGGACTCTCATCAAGGCTTGCAAGCTACGAGCACGCCAGTATCAAGGATTTCTTCAGCGATGCAAGACGCTTCTACTGGCGAACGCTTGCACTCAGCCTCATCTATGGTGCGTTGATAGGTATCCTTCTCATCGGAATCCACTTCTACCTCAACTGGAAGCCTTTAGGAGGGATCCCCGGTTTCGTACTCGCAGGTTGGCAAATCATAATCCTCGCCCTGGTGCTTCTCATGCAGACCTACGCAATGCCTCTGGCGAGCCTGAGGCATCAGAGTGTTTGGCGGACCATCAAGTGGTCAGCCATCCTTACCATCCTCAGACCCGGCTATACCATTCTTGTCTTCCTGCAGGCAACTGCCATCTTTGTGCTTGTGTCAATAACTGGTGTCGGCCTTGCCATGCTTGCCCTTGCACTCGTCGCCACTTTTCTCAATACGGCAACACGTGAGCTCTGGCGGGACATTGAGGCACAATCAAAGCCATCTCGTAAGCCGACTTCATGGAGGGAAATTTTCGAAGACCGTCAGAGAGGTGATGAGGAGAGGCGAACCCTCAAAGATCTGCTTCGGCCCTGGGATGTTTGAAATGTTGCATTCGCTTGACAATCCGAGCGATGGTGAATACCATGCTCTCAAGACATCTGGGTAGTTGGTTGGTGTAGCGACTGCTGAAGGCAGGAGCATCATGCGAGCCCTCGACGAGAGATTTCTCAGAATAAGGCGAAAGTTCGGTCTGAGGACACGAACTGCTCGTCTAACTTTGCTCGTTGTCATTGGCCTGTGCATCTATGGCGTTGTTTTTGGAGACTATGGCTTGATGCGAATAATTGAACTTCGGCGGGAGAGAGCACATCTTGAAGAGCAGATAGATCTCTGGACAATGAAACTGAAGCTTCTCGAGGCTCGCAAGCAACAGCTTGAGAATGATGAATTCCTAATTGAGAAACTCGCAAGGGAACGACTTGGCTACTACAAGCCAGGTGAGCTCATCTTCCTTTTCCCTGAGTCCGAGTCTACTGGCGATCGGCTCCAGGCCAGCAATCTGTCCGCGATTTTGATGAACTGACCCTGCCGGGTTTTGCACTCTCCACCCTCTCCAGATAGACCCCTGCGATTGGAGCGTGGTTTGCATTCCCTTTGGATTCCCATTCGAATAGCCTCGCCCACCTTTAAGGGTAGTACGGAGGCACAGGAGTTGAAAGCAACGAATGCTTGGGCTATCCTTTGTATGACGGAATTGATTCTCAACTCACGCAGGTGAGCGTGTGATATGAACCTGGTTAAGGAAGACACTGCCAGATTGCAGGCATTCATCGACAAGTTTGTCGCTCATAGGTCTTCTCTCAAGGTGCTCGAGGCTGGATGTGGCTCCCTGACACATGTCAATTTGCCAAGAGATGCGTAGGTTGTCGGTATCGATATCTCAAGGGAACAGCTCGAGCGAAATAAGAATCTCAGCGAAGCAATCCACGCTGACATCCAATACTATGACCTGCCTGAATGCACCTTCGACATGATCATCTGCTGGAATGTGCTCGAACATCTGAAGCGACCGGAAGAAGCACTTAAGAGATTCCACAAAGGGCTCAAGCAGGGTGGCATCATCGTGATTATGGCCCCGATCCCCTTTCAACCAAACGCATCTTCACCAAAGTCACTCCCCACGCTTTCCATGTCTGGTTCCACAGAGTTATACGAGGCTGGAAGGAAGCTGGCAGAGACGGTAATCCTCCATTTCCAACATATCTGCGTCTTTCAATGACACCGGGGGCAATTAGAAGATTCGCCTCTTCCCGCAACATGACGGTAGTCTATGAGCGCCTCTTCGGATACGGAGATTCAAGGGATGTAACCGGCTATCACAAGGGCTACGTCACGGCTATCTTGAAAATTTTGAATTTCCTGGTCAGCGTCTTCAGCCTTGGAAGAATCAAACCCACCCTGTGTCAGTTCATGATGATTCTGAGAAAAGAAACCTGAACCCAACGAGTGTGAATGCTGTCCCCTTTTACCCCCAGTGTTCCGAGGCTACGGCTACCTCTTGACGGGAGTTGCTTGAAGAGTCTGAGCATAAGGAGACCGGAGCCAGTGTGCTCAACACCCGCATCAGCCTGGCAGCCAACACGGACAATGTCTCTGCTGGCAAGGGCTCCCTTCCTGGGAAAAGAGGGAGCCCTCACCGTCAGTCTTAACTATCTCAACAGAATGAACTTCCTGCCGGCCTTCGCATCCTTAGTACTTAGGCGCAAGAAGTAAACACCAGAAGCGCACCTACGACCGGACTGGCTCCTGCCATCCCAGACCAGGCAACACGGACCGGGTTTCTCGATATTCGCTGCACGGTGATAAACCAAACGACCGGTCACGTCATAGATTTTCATTTCTACCCGACTCGGTCGTTTCACTGTGAACTGGATCTCCGCATCGCCGCCCACTGTGGAATGCACATATAGAAGTTTCAGCCCGGACCGTGAGCCGAGCTGCCGACCACCAAATTGCTGGCTGTGATCATCATTCGTTGACATGAGATAGAGCTCAAGGCCATGAGTGCCGACCACCAGCATGCTGTCGTCCGTTGCGGTGCTCACATCAAGGCAATTGATGTTGGTTCCATCAAAAACCTTACGGTCGGATAGCTGACTCCAGCTCGAGCCATCATACTTCCAGAGTCCTCCCTGCTCCATGAATTGATGTCCTCATCGCCAGGATCCACAGCCAGTGCCCTTACACAGGTAAGCTTCTGGTTTGCCAGAGTGTCGTCCCAGGATGTTCCTTCGATAGCTTCAAAGTCGAATGGATACGGCAGGGAACCCTTGTTGATCATCGGACTGAACGTCGGCGGATTTCCACAAGGGTTAGTACACTTGAGCACACTTCCTATGAAAGCTGCCCATGCCGCACCGCTTGTTCCTGCATAGATGACATCTCCGTCTGCGGATTGAGCCAGGCATATGAAATCCTGCCAGTCGGTGTCCTGACCTCCACATATCAACTCCCAATCCGTGTCGGCGGAATTTTCCAGCATGTAAAGTGCCCCCGGAAGCCACGTCTTTTCAGAATCACCAGCAAACCTGACGTTGACTTCAGCTGCTGCAAGGAATATGCGCCCGGTTGGCTCGTGATACAGGAGATCAACTCCATGAGCGTTACGCTGTGTAGGGTTATCGACTGCAGTCAAACTGTCATTCCAGGCCGACCAGGACCATTCTCCGAGCGGGCTATTGTACACTCCTCTGAGGACACCGAATTCGACGAGATCGGCATCATCAGTTCCGACTTTGGCATCGTACTTTGCATAGGCGATAAAACAGGTATCATCGTCTGTGAACAGAAAATCATAGAATCTATATCTGTCGCCGTCGCTGAGATCGAGTGTAAGATCATACCATCTGTCGTTCGTATTGATCCAGTAGAGCTTTGATGGAGACTTACCCTGGAACTGGTCGCCACAAATTACGAGGATCGCATCATTACCTGATCCTCTCCAATCTGGCCGTACATCCACAGCGCCGGTCTCCGCGTTAGGAGCACCACTGGGAGGTTCCAGGTACTCCCAATCCTCCATGTCAGCGTCACTACTCCTAAACAATCCGTGGTCTCCTGTGCTTGAAAGAGCTCGCCCATCACTCATGAAGGCAATGTCTGCCACACATAGCTCCTTGTATCCGGTCGTTTGCCAGAAGTCACTGGTGACCTCTGTGGTGTAACACTGAGTCCATGCATTCGCCGTATCCGCTGACACGAACAGTCTTCCATTGAGATCCACCACCACGATGTTAGGGTGATATTGGGAGACAACGGGATAGGAGATCAAACCGGCCAAACCGCGCTCGAACCAGCCAATTTCGAGGGTCTGCTCACTATCGGCACTATCACGATAAAAGAACGTGAGGTCAGGAAGGGTGCCTTTGTTGTAGACTTTGTTCCTCCAGTGGCACAGTCCGTTAGCACTGTAAGGTTGATAGCCGCGGAAGAGCCCGTGCCTGCTGGATCTGCTTCCCAGGTATATAAGATCCGGGTCGTCTCCGTCACCGTCCACAACTGACATGTAGATAAGATGTACCCATTTGGAGGAACCGATCTCTTTCAAGGTCTGGTCATTGGGATCCACATCAGTCCCATCTCCAACCCACATCCAACTCGACGGATTTCTTACATCGAAGATCCGATAGACGCCCGTCGTGCCACTGGCACCTGCTCTTCCCATCGCCGCATAAAGCGTGCCGCGCTTGGTCAGGTGTAAAGACCAGCAGGTCAAACTATCGTCGTACAATGACCCGCCTATATTGCTCCATCCATCGGCATCCTTGGCATAGATGCCATTGCTGGTGGCAACTGCGATATAGGTTGTGTCATTCAGGACGGCAACAGTAATGTCTCTGGCAGCTCCAAAGTTGCTGTTCTGATCCGGTGTCCAGCTTGCATTGGCGTCGTCGAGATCCAACGTCCAGACTGTCCATCGATTGCTGTGGAGACTGTCGCCGTAGGCGAAGATGCTGGTTGAGTCCAGTGCAGGATAGTACCTCTGTTCAAAACTCAGGCATGCCGAGTAGTCAGCTTGCCACCAGAGGCGTCCAGCTCCTGCAACGACAAGATTCGTACCGCACCAGTCAAGACAGGAGAATGGAACCGCCTTGTGACAGGAATCCACGGAGCCCTG
>JALGWB010000138.1 GCA_025774405.1 bacterium | reverse complement strand
CTGGTCGTAATGCTCTCATCAAGACAAAGGCTTTGGAGCCAGAGTGATCTGAATGTCGACTAAAAAGACAACACTTTTAGGAGCTCTGATTGTCCTCGCCTTTTCCGCTGGCTACTTCCTCTCCTACGCTCGATATGGGCTTGCCTATGACGAGGGCTACCTCCTGGACGGCGTGGAGAAGATAATGGAGGGCCAGGTGATCTACCGGGATTTCCATCACACTTATGCACCTGGAAGATTCTATCTACTGGCAGCAGCTTTTAAGGCTTTTGGGAAGAACATAATGGTCGAACGTTTCATCTTTGCCCTACTTCAGGCGATAAAGTGTCTGCTTGCTTTCTTGATCGCACGTCGTCTGGGTGCGCGGAAGTTCGCCTTGCTTGCTCCGATTCTGATCTGCATTGCGCCTGGTCCCTGGCATAAGGTCTTCTTTTCCGGCTTTGGGTTCCTGGCTATCTATGCTGTGCTTGTCATGCTGGATCGAGCATGGATGTGGAGCCTTGCTTGCGGGCTCGTGATTGGTGTAAGTGGGGTGTTCAGGCAGGATGCGGCTGGCTTCGCCGCAGTCGGTGGATTGCTGGCTATGGCTTTCGCTACCGTGGTCGGCAGTCTATCAAAGCGTGAATTTGCAAAACGCGCACTGGGGATGCTGGCTGGTATTGCCATTGTGGCTCTGCCTGTCCTCGGATACTTCGAGAGTCAGCAGGCTTTGGGTGCTATGATTCAGAAGGTGACGAGGGAAGGCATGCTGGATAACCTTACCAATCGGATCCCTTATCCGAGCCTGTGGACAGCGAAGACACTGGATGGTACCTATTTCAGGCTGATTCTTGCTAATAAGATACTCTTCTACCTGCCATTTGCCGCATACGTTCTTGCGGTGGCCATCATAGTCCGTAATCTGAAGAGACCAAGAGCTTCGGTGCTTCCAGGCGTTGTTGTCTTGGCAGCTGCGGTTCTCGCATTCAATCAGAGCATATGGCGATCGGATGTTGGTCATCTTTTGCAAACCCTGCAATTTGCCTTCCTGCTTGTTCCACTTATCGCAGAACAGATATATGACTGGCTTGCGCAAAGAATGGCAGGGAAATCTTTCAGAGTGGTTGTTTTCATTATACTCTTCGCCCTGCTGCCTTCAATTGTCTTCTGGGCGAGCTATGGCTGTTACGTGGCGACAACCTCAAGGTATGTTGCAATGCGTTTTCTGCAGGAAGGCATCTCGGTTGGCGATACCGAATATGTTGGGTCAATGCTTGTAAGGTGTGGCAATGACACGAAGCTTGGGCTTCAGCGTGCTCCCATCTTCTTACGTGCCGATGAGGCAGCTTTCTTTATGGCGATAAAGAGGTTTCTCGACGCCCACACCTCACCAGGTGACTATGTTTTGGCTGTTCCGCAACTTCAGCTCGTGTATTTCTTCTATGACAGAAGGAATCCCACAAGATATGCTCACTATCGGAGAGCGCTTGCACCCGAGGAGGAAGAACGCTACATCAACGATATTGAGAGTCACGGCACTGAATATGTTTTGCTGGTTGAGCCTTTTGAAGGTGCAAGAATCGGTGCGACCCGACAACCGTTCAGCCAGTATGCGCATCGAGTAAGATCCTGGATTTGTTCAAACTATGTTGAGATCGAGCGTATTGGACCTGTCAGGATACTCCATAGGAAGACATGAATCGCACAACATTGCTCAAGATAGCGAGGCTCGTCGTAAGTGGAGGGCTCATCCTCTATCTCATCTCAAAGCTGGATCTGAGTGAGGTTGGTCGCCACTTCCAGACCCTGAGTCCCGCACCTCTGGTTCTGGCTGCCTGCCTGATTTTTGCAATGGTGCTTACGAATTCATGTCGATGGAGGTTCATTCTGGCTTCCAAGGGTATCAGGCTTCCATACTGGAAGCTGGTCTACTTTTATCTTGTCGGTATTTTCTTCAGTTCCTTTCTCCCCACAAGTGTTGGTGGTGACTTTGCGAGGGTTGTCGCTGTAGCTGGTGAAACCGATCGGAGGGCTGATGCCTTTGCTTCTGTAATTGTTGAGCGCTTTCTCGGTTTCTTTGTGCTACTTCCGGTCGCTCTTTTCTCGCTTCCTTTCGTGAGGAACGACATCTCTGAGTGGAAACTATTGGCGATAGTCGCTACTGTGGCAATTGCGGTTTTTGTAGGTGCATATCTTATGCTTCTGAGGCCAGTGGCAAGAAGGCTTGCCATGGTGTTGAATCCTCTCCTCAGCATGCTTGAACGTTTTCGCGCGAGGCAGAGGCTTGAGAAGGCTTATGAAGCAATAGTCACCTACAGCCAGTCAAGAAGCACAATTCTGATAGCATTGGGTCTAAGCGCCGTCGCCAGATTCCTCTGGATTCTGAGTTGCTATCTTGTGGCATGGTCTCTCGAGATGAACCTGAGCTTCATGGCATTGCTTCTCGTTGTCCCTGTGGTCGAGCTCGTCCGAATGATACCCATATCGATAAGCGGGCTGGGTGTTCGCGAGACTGCCTTCGTGGTTATGCTGAAGCAGTTCGGCGTGGAGGAGAGCAAGGGATTCACACTGGCAGTGGTCATCTACGTGATTTTCTTCCTTTTTGGTATCCTGGGCGGTATCCTCTATGGCACGAGACAGTTTGCGCCAGGCAGTGACGGGAGCCAAGGTGAAACCACTTAAGACTACCCTTATAATACTCCTTTTCATCCTTGCTATCTGCGCTTTCTTTGGGGATGTGATTTTCGGCGGGCGGGTTCTCTTGACATGCAACCCTGAAATTTGGAGCCCGTGGAAGACGTATGCTTCTGGTGATGATCTTGCGCGTAGAACATACCGCACTGATTCAGCGCGCACATACCTGCCGAGACTTGTTGAGATCAACCGTGCGCTAAAACAGGCAAGGTTACCGCTGTGGAATCCTTATGTTTTAATGGGTTACCCTATCTTTGCCGATCCTCAGTCGAGAGTGCTCTATCCGATAACGATCTTGCTCGGGCTGGTTAATCCGGATGATGCAATCGGTTATGATGTTGCTGCTCACTTCCTTATAGCGTTGGTGGGTATGTATCTGTTTCTGACTTCACTCGGGGCATCCACATCTGGAGCTATCTTCGGAAGCTTTCTTTTTGGCTTTTCTTCGTTTTTCTTCACGAGGATGGGTCATCCAACTTTTGTCGCAACCTCGAGCTGGATACCGTGGCAGTTTTGGGCTTTTAGGCAGGCTCTTACCAAACGGAGAGGAAAGGCATTGCTGATTATTACCCTATCACTCGGATACCTGGCAGGCTTTCCACAGGTCTTTGTGTTAGGGGTGGGTGCGCTGATCTTCTACGCGGCCTGGACCGGTGCCGAGGATTCGCTTGCTGGCCATAGAAAGGGCCTGTTAAAGAGTCTTAAGATACTTCTGTACACTGGCTCCATTGCCTTCCTCATCGTTTCACCTCAGATATTGGCTTTTATCGAGTTCATACACAATTCAAAAGGTCTCGGCATTGATTTTGAAATGATGAGGACTTCCTTCATCTCAAGTCCGTGGCTGTTGCTCAGGGCCATCGTGCCGGGTCTTTTTGGTAATCCTGTGGAAGGCACAAGCTGGTTGAGATTGCTCAATGTGAATTTCCATCCCTACAATCCCGGATTCATGGTCTATGCTGGCGTTGGGGGTCTGGTGGTTGCTTTTGGGGGACTTGCACTGTTGCGAGTAAATCGTGAGATAAGAGTCTTCTGGGCGCTTCTTGCACTAACGGCTGCAATGGCAGTCAGTTCAAGGATACTGAAGCCATTTTACGTTGCGTTTCCGATTCTGAGATTTTCTCAAATTGACCGTATCTCAGTGATTGGCTGCTTTTCGCTCTCGGCGATTGCGAGTTTGTCGTTCTCAACGCTCGATAGAGTCTCTGACTTATATCGTAGAAGATTCGCTCTGGTCACTTTCACTCTGGTTTTGATGGTGATGGTCGCCTATCTGGCTTTTACCATAAATCACGATTCGATAATGTCAGCCATAAGCAAGCGAGCAGCATCACTTGGGGAACAGTTCTGGCGATCTCAATCCTCGGAGAAGGTTCTGGAATGGCTTAGATCGTCTGGCTCCCAGTGGCTGCGGTTCGAGCTAAAGACAATCAATGTCTCGCTGATCATGGTTCTTGCATCTGCCGCACTTCTTATAGGCTATACCTTGCGAAGACAGAGGCGGTCTTTCAGCAAGGTGCTTGCAGCGATCTTCGTGGCTGTCACTCTCGGAGATCTGATCAGCGTTGCCAGGAGTTACTATGTGAGCCAGCCAGGTGGCGTGCTATGTGAAACCCCCGGTATAGACGTACTCAAACGCGCCGTCTCAAGTGGGGGAGAATGGAGAATTGGCCATTATGGGGATTCTGATGAAATCTTCCCACCGAATCTCAATCAGGTTTTCGCCATTCCTTCGATCAGTGGCAGATCAACACTTGTGCCTCAGGGTTTTGCTGACTTTGCGATGATGGAAAGGGGGTGGAGCAGGCGGGTTGGTGTGCTCGGGGAACCATTGCGATCCGTCGCATCTTTGCAGAACCTTGCTTGTGTGAGATATGTGGTTGGGGATAGAGTGCTTCCTCAAATGATTCGCTCACCTATCCTCAGCAATCTGATGAGTACCGGTTCAGCCCTTAGAGTGGTCAGGCTTGGCAATGAGCCTGAGCTTGCAGTGCCACTCAAGTCAGGTAGAGTCATCAGATGCCGGGTCTTGCTTCCGAGAGCGAAGCGCCTTGAGTTCCTCTTTGGCTTCGAGCCAGGCACTGTCTCGGATTCAGTATTCCTAACCGTGACAGTGACCGGCGGAGCAACGGTTAGTACCGCGTTCGGCCTTGACGCTGCGAATGATGCAGGAGTCTGGCACAGGTTTGCTGTGGATGTATCGGCACTTGCGAGTGGCTACTGGGGAGTTGCTTTTGAGGCAACCAGCAAGAAGGATGATCAAATCAATTGCTATCTTGCACAGGCTGATGTAGTGCTCAAGGATTGCAAGACCAGTGAGCTTGGCAATGGCTTTCTTATTGAGAATCTACAGCCAAATGAGACTTTGCTTTTTCGTGTCAATACTGATCACCCCTTGCTCAAACTCAATTTTGATTTGGGTGATGCAATCCGGCTGGCTCGCTACATCACCTTTCCTTTCGATAGTGAAGGACGTGAGGTCGTACTTCGACTTGGTAAGACGACCAAACTGATCGTGACAAGCGAAGATGATTTTAGAATCAGTGATGCCAGGATCGTTCACGTCTCCCCTAAATGCTCACCCTGCCTCGAGGTGATTTTCGATGGTGACATGGTGATTGTGGAGAATACAACAGCCGTCAGAAAGGGTATCTTCATTGACAAGTCGAGCGCAAGACTTATCAGAGGCAGCAAGGGCTATGAGCTTGAATGCGACATCACTGGCATGGTAAGTGGTCAAGGTTCTTGCCATCTCGAGAAGTATGAACCTGAACGTATCGAAGCCGAAATAGTGTGTCCTGGAGACGGTTATTTTCTGGTTCAGGATACATATTATCCAGGATGGAAGGCATACCTTGACGGAGAACCAGCTGATATCCTGAAGACCGCCGCCGGAATGCGGGCGGTAGCTGTTAGCAGGGGTAAGCACCACCTGATGATGAAATACCATCCGTCAACAATCACGGTTAGTCTTGGTCGCGTTATTCTCGGCCTTGTTGCTGGGTTCTTCTATGTCAGG
>JALGWB010000137.1 GCA_025774405.1 bacterium | reverse complement strand
GCCAGTTGTGTTTTCCTTTATCAAGAAAATGAAAGGATGGTCAGCCTTGAAAATCTTCGCCGGCATCGGTGCCATAGATAGCGCCATGGTCACACCAGTTGCCGCTGCTGCCTCCGTACCACGCTCATTGACATCGACATAAGCCTTATGCACAACTGCCGATATGAATAGATCAGGCTTGCCCGTCATCCCTGAAAAATCCGCCCTGGTAAGATCGAAAGCCGCCTCCATTCCGAGTGCCTTGAGAGCTCCATCAAGCCTGAACTTGGTCTCCAGCTTGAATTTGGGCAGGCTTATTTCCACCTGCTCGACCTCAAACCCGTCAAACCAGATGGCAAGCGATTCGGGAGCGAGTGACTTCTCAAAATCATTGAGCCCTTCAGTCTGCCTGGGAAGCAGAATAACCATTGAAAGGTCACCGCCTTTGTACGGAAGCTCAAGCGCTTGAAACCCATCCCTCTCAAGATACCTGAAGCGGTCTTCCTCGTGCATCATGGGGACAGTGACTGTGGTTGTATCATCGACATGGAAGATCTCATCCGAAGTTCGCTTCTCCTTGAATGGACGCGCCCAGTTACCAAGAAAATAGATAGCGTTGGTGAGCACAAGGCGTGTCTCAGGTATGAGAAGTCCCTTGGCGATAAGCTCCTTTATCTTGTCCTCGGTCTCTTTGGCCACCCACGAATTGATCTCCTGCCTTGCACCCTCCGTATCGTGTGCAAAATCAACCTTGTAAAGACCCGCCCCATAGTACTTACTCGTCAATTCAATAAAGCTATCGAGAAACTTGAAATCCTTCTGTGCCCAAAGCGCATTGGCAATCGATAGACGGAAGTTGCCCTGCTTGCCGAGAGCGTTGAGCGTATCGGTCAGGGAACCGAAGGCTTCGTGAAGCCCTTCACCCAGCGATTCCAGGTGGAGCGCCTGAGCCATCTCTTGAGCAGTCTTCCCCCTTGCTCCAGCATACGTCATCGCAAGCGCACTTGAGATGCTATATGGAGAGAAGAAAAGATTCCCCTCCCCAAGTCGCTTGTAGAGATCAATTGCAAAAGCGTTGTTTCGGGCTGCAAGTGTGTCCATCGCTACCTCTCTTGAAATCCTCTGTTGCTGACTTCCGCAGCTTGACACCGCAGCCAGGCAACCTGAAGCAATCAAAACCAAGCATGTCAAACGTTTCATCTCAGTCCCCCCGCGGAATCTTCCTTTCCTTATCCACATCATAATACTACATCATACGGTGCATCGCTTCAAACCCAACTGAAATTCTTCAAGTGAACTAATGCCGGAGGCGGAGATTGAGTTGTATGGCTGATGGCTTTTCGATACGTTTGAGGGTGGTCACGAAGCCAGTGATAACTCCTGAGAATGCCTTGCGGACAAAGTCATTCATGATCACAGGCTTGCCATCGACAACCAGATGGATACTGCCAGGCTCGATCTTGAGTATCCCTTTTTCGAGAAGGAAGCTACCAAGTTTGGCAATCTCATCGAATCCGAAGGAGGGGTAACCTTCATCCTTAACATCACCAACTACTGCAACCACCTGCTCAGCCACCTGAGGTAAGTCCTTCCCTCCATCTCGAACTATTATTTTTGGCATCTCTTCTTGCTTGAAACCTTCAACGATCACAACGTCGTAAAGTCCAAGATACCCAGAGGCAACGAGTTGCCAGCTTGAAATGCCTTTGGTGAAGACCACGGTCGCATCCTCACCGATTACTACACAGGCCTCAGCCCCGGCACTTAGATGCCTCCCCGAATCAGTCATCTGGTCTGCAATCTTGAGGTCCTCTTTCGCATGCTTTATCGTTCCAACACTGACACCCTTCTCCTTAAAGAACCTCACCAGCCCCTCAATCACACGGGTCTTGCCACTATCCTTCCAGCCAACAACACCAATAACTCGCCCTTCAAGTGATGGCAGCATCATTCAGCGTCTCCTTGGCTTGCCCCTCCGTTTGACAACCTGTTTCATCTCTTTCAAGAGCGCATCAACCGCTTTTGATGGCGTGACCTTCTTTATTATCTCACCCTTTCTGAAGATCAGAGCCGTTCCCTTGCCTGCTGCGATCCCGACATCGGCTTCGCGAGCCTCCCCAGGACCATTGACCACGCAGCCCATAACAGCAACAACCGTTGGCTCCTTCATATTCACAAGCTTCTTTTGAACCTGTTTAACAATCCGCATCAGGTCTATTTCGCACCTGCCACATGTTGGGCAGGAAATTATGATTGGACCTTCACGGCGTAACATTAGTGCCTTGAGGATCTCATGCCCGACTTTCACCTCTTCCTCAGGAGGTGCTGTCAGACTCACACGGATAGTGTCGCCAATGCCTTCAGCAAGCAATGTTCCAATCCCAACTGAGGATCTTATGATACCCGATGGGGGAGGGCCAGCCTCGGTGACACCAACATGAAGCGGATAGCGGAAGCGATTGGCAATCATGCGATAGGTCTCAATTGTAACCTGGACACGAGACGACTTTGCGGAAAGGATGATATCGGTAAAGCCAATGTCCTCAAGCAGACTGACAGTCCGAGAAATGCTCTCAACAAGTGGTTCAGGGATGGGTGTGCCGTATTTTTGCAGAAGTGGTTTCTCGAGCGAGCCTGCATTTACGCCAACTCTCAACGGTATGGCATGACGTCTGGCAGCCTCCGCTGTCCTTATGATATGCTCCCTCCCACCGATGTTACCTGGATTTATTCTGATGCAATCAACACGTGCCTCAAGTGCCATGAGGGCAAGCTTATAGTTGAAGTGGATATCAGCGATTATTGGTACCTTGACTTTCTGTTTTATTGCAGTGAGGGCTTCGGCTGCCTCATAGTCAGGGACTGCTAACCGTACCATATCACAGCCAGCCTTCTCAAGACTCTTGATCTGCCTGACAGTAGCTTTGACGTCCCGAGTATCGGTCTTTGTCATCGTTTCAACTGCGATTGGAGAACCACCTCCAATTGGCACATCTCCGACATAGACCGTCCGTGTCATCCTCCGTACATAGGATTCCCTCAGATGCAACTTAGTACCTCCTTACCCTACGGTTTGCCTAAAATGATCGAACCCCTGTGGCTTGAGTGTCTTCTCCGTGCCCTTCGAACTCAGTCTTACACCTTCCCCCTTTGCTGTAATGATACCAATCCGTGTGACTCTTGTCCCGGTCTTGCTCTCAACCTCAGCAAGCTTTGACTCACCTGAAGCCGGGATGGTAAAAAGCAGCTCGTAGTCTTCACCACCTGACAAAGCACAGGAAAGGGCTTCGTCGCGATCACCGAAATAGTCCGTCACACCATCACCAATGGGGATGGCTTCAGCATCAAGTACTGCACCAACTCCGCTGGCATCGAGAATATGCCACAGGTCTGAGAGCAAGCCATCGCTTATATCTATCATCGAGGATGGATTAAGACTGGCAATTATTTCCCTCGCTTCGGCAAGGCGTATCTTCGGACGACGAAAGCGCTCGATGCATCTTGCGACAGCTTCTGTCTGTTCCTCGTCCTTGCCTGCCTCAAGATGGGCAATCGCTGTTCGGGCTTCACCAAGACTGCCTGTTACAACAACAATGTCTCCCTGGCGAGCCCCAGATCTCAAGACAATTTCATCTCGCTCACAGATGCCTGAAAGTGTTATTGATATCGCAAATGGACCCGAAATACGCACGATATCTCCACCAACAATACTCACTCCAGAGAGCTTGCAGCACTCATCAAGTCCCTCATAGATTTCATCAACCTGTTTCGTCACAAAATCGTCTGGCAGGAATAGCGTCACAAGAGCATGCCTCGGTAAGGCACCCGTGGCAGCGACGTCACTGACATTTACTGCCAGCGCCTTCCAGCCAACATCGCTCATGCTCATCCAGCCAGGCTTGAAGTGGGTGTGCTCAACAAGACAATCAGTGGTGAGGACTTCAAGTATTGGGCCCCGTCTTATGATGGCGCAATCATCCCCGATGCCGACAACTATGTCTTCATCCTCTACTGGATGACTTGCCCTGATGCGATCAATCAGACCGAACTCTCCGATTTCGCTTATCTTCCTCATCTTGAACCTTCCGCGCATTGCTCAAGCCATTTGTAGGCAGTATAGGCGAGTGCCGCAGCGCCAACTCTGAGAGCAGCCTCATCGATATCAAATCTGGGATGATGAAGCTCAAACACCTTTCGCTTGCGGCGGCTTGCAACACCAACGAAAATGATGGTACCAGGAACCTTCCGAGCATAATGGGCAAAATCCTCAGCACCCATCTCAAATTCGCTTGTGCGGAGGACGTTTCGCTCACCGAGAAGGTCTCGACATGCCTCCTCGGCAAGTGTGGTCAGCTGCTCATTGCAAATGACAGCCGGATAACCTTCGATGTATTCGAATCTGGCACTTGCACCAAAACTTGAGCAGGTTGCATCAAGCACCTGCTTCATCATCGCTGGTACAGCCTTACGCATGGCATCACTCCGGGTACGCACGGTTCCCTCGAGTTCTACGGTGTCAGCGATGATATTGTCGCGATAGCCTCCGCGGATCTTGCCAATCGAAACTACAACATTTTCAAGTGCAGAGACTCTTCTTGAAACGATAGTCTGCAGCTGTGTTATGAAGTAAGCAGCAACAACAATCGCATCTATGCCCTTGTGGGGAGAAGATCCGTGTCCGCCACGCCCAGTAATCGTTATTTCAAAATCGTCGGCTGCTGCCGAAATCGCTCCATGATTGAAAGCGACTCTACCAGCCGCAAGCGCTGGACTCACATGTGTACCTATGATGGCATCCACCTTGGGTTTCTTGAGTACGCCTCGCCTGATGAGCTCGAGAGCTCCACCTGGTGGACTTTCTTCCGCGGGCTGGAAGATCAGCTTGACTCTGCCCGGAAGCTCCTTGCCCAATTCCTTGAGCAATCTACCTGCCCCGAGCACTATTGCCATGTGGGCGTCATGACCGCAGGCATGCATGTAACCCTTGTTACGAGACTTAAATGGGAGATTGGTCTGCTCATCAAGGCTGAGCGCATCCATATCGGCACGCAAGGCTATCGTCCTTTTAGCACTCCCCTCAATGATCCCAACCACGCCGGTTGTGCCAGGAATACGCCTGTGAGGGATGCGTACCGCCTTGAGGAAGAAGCAAATCTTGCGCTGGGTTTCATACTCCTCAAACGAAGGCTCTGGTATCTCATGGAGACTACGCCTTATGGCAATAAGAGTTGGTTCGAGCTGCTTGCTGAGCCGGAGCAACTTCATCTTCATCTGTCTGGCACTTTGTGGCTTCATAGCCATTTATTCTTCGAATGAAATGATGGACGCTATTGCACGCGGGATAAGTTCAGCTAGCTCGCCTGCAAGAAACCCATAATATCCTTCGCGTTGTAATAGCATATCGCCAGCGTATCCATGGATAAAAACACCGGCACACGCAGCCTCAAGCGGTTCCGCACCCTGCGCAAGCAGACCCGTGATTATCCCTGTAAGAACATCACCTGAGCCAGCAGTTGCAAGCCCTTCGTTGCCAGTCGGATTGATGAAGACATAGCGATCGGGTGATGCAACCACCGTTGGAGCACCCTTAAGCACGAATATCAAACCGAGTTCCTGAGCCACCTGCCTTGAAAACTCGACGGGATCATTCAGAATGTCTTCCTTGCCTACACTCAAAAGGCGAGCAGCCTCACCAGCGTGAGGGGTGATGATCAACGGAAAGTCGAGATTCTTGAGAAGCTCTGCCTTGCCTGCAAATGCATTGATAC
>JALGWB010000136.1 GCA_025774405.1 bacterium | reverse complement strand
CCGACGAGCCATCGTAATCGACGATCTTCTCAACATCGGTGGTCGCTCTGGCCTTGAAGGTGAGCAGGTGGATGTCCATGTAAGCCGAGATGGGTAACTCATCGGATTCTGCAAGAAGATACCTTAGACCTCCGCCCCAGGTCATGCTTCTCGGTGCCGTTTTGAAATCAGGATATTCTGAGCTTTCCACCCGGAGATCGCTGGCACCGAGCCTTGCGTAGATATCCAGACGGTCAGTCATGCCCCAGATTATCTTCCCCACATATCTCCTTGATCTTATGGTTTCCCCATCGAGGCACTTGATTTGCTCTTCACCCTCAAGCGTGATTCCATAGGTTTCCTTCCCTATGGTTGAAGCAGGGTTGCCAGCGCTGGCACCGAAACATATTCCTGGAATGACAATCACTACGATCCCGAAAGCCACGATGAAGTACTTCATTTCCAATTCTCCCCCTTATATGCTACGGGTTTATGGTTACCTCGACAGTTGCCTGATTATCGGTCATCCAGACTCTACCAGTGATAGTTGTCGTGCCTGCACTCGTACCTGGTGGAATGGTCAGGGTTGTGGTTGCCAGACCGAATTCATCAGTGACATCATAATACGTCGACAGTGATCCCGCTCCTTCTATGCTAAAGGCCACTGTTGCACCGGTTATGGGCAGGGTATTTGAATCATCTTCAAGATAGCCCCACACAGTAACCTCCCCACCAACCGAGCCACTTACGAAGCTAGGCGAAGCTTCAAGCGTAAATTCAACGGGTTCAACAATCGGTATCGAGGTAGCAAACGAACTTTGTGCCTCCCCACAGCTTGCGATTATTGTGTATGACTTGGTCATTGAGGAGGTTGGGAAAACAAGACATGAATGGGCAACGCCTTTTGTCACAAGCCCATTGCACTCCTCGCAGGGGAAAGCGCATCCGGAGTAGCTCTCCGAGTTGATGAATCCGACATCAGGTCTATCTATCGTCCAGTAGACAACCGTGCCATTGGCAACCGGGTTGTTATAAGCATCTCTTACCAGCCCGGAAATACACAGTACGTACTCACCACCAGCACCGGACCTGACTATATCACCGGTATTGACAATGATCGAATCGGGAGGCCCAGCTGCAATTCTGACTTTAGCGAGAGTTGACACTGCACTATCTGCCTCGATCTTGAGCACAACTGTGCCTGGCAGGGTGCCACTTGTAATCGTGACTGAGGCAGCCCCCTCGACGGTGGATTTTGTTACAGGACCGTAACCATATGATGGCTTATCAATATATTCGCCGCCACCAGGCCCGTGCTGAATTGTGAAGACTACCTGTGTGCCATCTTCAACCGGGTTCGTACTGGAATCGTACACGTGAGCGACGATCGTTGCCTGACAAGAAGAACCGGTCCCGCCCACAACGATGAAGGCAGTATCAGGGTCAGCAACAATCGCACCGGCCTCGCCTGAGGACATCACGATCGCAATTTCGTCAGATGCTGTCACACTCGCAGAAGCCGTTATTCGTGCCGCACCTCCACCGCCAACGGGAGCAAACCTGGCAGTGGCAACTCCACCTACTGTAAGACCCGTCGGTGTGACCACTCCGTTGCCATCGGTAATGGTGAAATTGATGATGGTTCCATCCTCAACATAATTCCCATTGGCGTCCCTGACCTCCGCGACTATGGTGGACGAAACAGTCCCATTGCTCGGGATTGTGTCCGGTGTCGCATATGCAACCAACACATCGGGATCGCCTGGTGCAAATACAACAGTTGTTGTTGCCTGCGATCCAGCCACGCTTGCGGTTACCTTCACGTCATTGTTGGCGACACCAGTTGGTCTAAGCCGGGTATCGACTATACCGGAGGTGGTCGTAGCTGAAGTCGCTATCGTACCTTCCGATGTTGAAAACGCTACTTGTGTACCATCAGGGACTGGTTCACCGTTGTCAAAAGTAACATAGGCAGTTATCATAGTTGAAATCGAAGAGGAAGCAACTATGGTTGCAGGTGCGGCCTTGACTGTTACATGTGGTAACTCGAAATCGACTACAGTCTCCGCTTCGTAAGCATCCATGTAAGAAGCTCTTACAGTTGCTGCTGACGGACTTGCCGCACTTCTAAGGGTTGCAAAAGCCTTTCCTTCATCATCAGTAATGGCTGCAGCAGTGACAATTCCACTGGTCGTGCTGAAATCTACCTGGGCTCCCGCTACTGGGGTGCCATCCTCGGTGGTGAGTGTGACTTCCAGCTCCTGAGTACTTATGCCATCGGCAACCATCCGCGCCATCTGAGGCTTCAGATCGATCTCAAGTGGCAGAAAATCGACATAGGCGGTATCGGCCTTTCGATCTGCAAAGGAGGCAATCACTGTGGCCTGACACGGATGGGCAGGACTGACAAGCACAGCCTTCGCTTGACCCAGGGAATCTGTCGATGTTCTTGTAGTTATCACACCATCACTTGTCCTAAAGTCAATAGGTACGCTAACCACCGGATTGTTATCCTCACTCACCAGTGTGGCAACTACGTTCTGCGAAGACAGACCATCTGCTGCAATCCTTTGATGAGCAACAGCAAGGCCTATCTTGACGTCTATTATGTCGATTGTGATAGATGTTGAGACAGCCTCATTGAAACTTGCTGTGACAGTTGCTTGAGCTGGATAGTCAGGAACAGTAAACGTCACCTGAGCCTGACCGGAGTTGTTGGTATTGGCTGAGCGTGGAATTACGCCATCGGTCGTTGAGAAGTTGATGGGCAAGCCGACAATCGGACTATTGTCGTCAGTCATTAGAGTAGCGGTGATCGTCACTGTAGAGATCCCATCCCCGACAATGCGCCGGGTTGAAGCTTCGAGAGTTAGGTTTAGCGAGCCGAACATTACATAGGTTAAACCTTGTATGCCTCCATAGGTCGCTGTTATAAGAGCAACACCAGGACTTGTCGGACTGATGAGATAGACCGTTGCGATACCTGCCTCGTCTGTAGTTGCAGTTGCCTGGATAGAGCCAAGGCTCGTGGCGAAATACACATCAGCTTCAGCAACAGCTACACTTGACGTTGTTTCAAGTACCTGGGCAGACACAATTGCCATGCTGTTGCCGTCAGCAGGTAGTTCACTTGGTTCAGCTGAGACGAGTACACTGATCCCGCGCATCTCAACATAGGCGATTTCGGTATATGAGATCTCACCATAGCTGATTTGAACCTGGACTGTTGCTATGATATCAGTCGTGCTAGCCTCACTGATCAGGGTAGCTGTTGCCATTCCTGATTCATCGGTTGTGTAGGTAGCATCAGCGATCGTTCCGTGATCAGTTGACCAAGATATGGTCGCACCCTAGACGGGATTACCTTCGGTATCGACGAGTTCAACAACAAGATCAGATGTAGCAAGCCCATCAGCAAGAATGCTCTGGGGTGAGACCGAAAGGGCTCCCTCACCCACCTGGATGAATGCAGTCTGAGGCACTGCACCATCGGCTCGGACAACCAGCTGCACCTGACCGCTATAGGCCGGTGCATTGAAAACAGTTGATACTATTCCTGCCTGGTTGGTGAGTACGGGACTCTCGATTGACCCACCATCAACCTCGAAGAAAACCTCATATTCAGCAACCGGGTTGCCCGATAGATCGGCTATCTTTGTTTCTATTAGTGCGGATTCGCCTGGATTCACACGACCGGGGTCGATACTGACATACTCAATGACATATTGCGGTGGTTCGGATTCAACATATGGATTTACTGGACCTTCCTTCTCTGCACATTGCAGTGTGGCCAGGATCACCATCGCCAAGCCAACAACGACGATCCTTTTCTTCTTTCGACTCATCGCAAATACCCCCAGTCACATTTCAATCTACAATCTTCGGAGTTACGAATATCACTAGCTCTCTCTTTTCCTCAACTTTGCTCTTTGATCCAAAGAATCGTCCAATCAGTGGCAGATCCCTCAGAATAGGCACACCGACATCATAGATACTCTCATTGGTTCTTATCAGCCCTCCAATCACGGCAGTCTCACCGTTCTTGACCATCACCCGCGTATCTGCCTCTGACGTTACAATGATTATCCCGCCCTGGACTGTTGCCTGCGCCGATAGATCACTGACTTCGGGATGAAGATCGAGCGTTATTTCACCTGTCTTACTGTTCACATGAGGTGTAACACGCATTTGTATGCCTACGGTAGTGAGCTGGGTAATTGGATTGCCAGCCTCATCTGTAACAATCAAAGGAATCTTCTTACCAACAATGATTGATGCCTCTCTGTTATTGAGTGTAGTGATGCGAGGGTTTGAGATTATGTTCGCCTTGTTGTCACGTTCGAGAGCTTGAAGTGTTGCTTCGAAGCTACCTGCAGGACCGATTATCTTACCTATCTTGATTTCAGCCTCCGGTTGGGAAAGAGCCGTACCCTGGGTGCTGGTCGGATCTACCTGGATCTGTCCAGTCGCATCGACCTTGGCACTGTGCTCCCCCTGGACACCCGGTATTCGCACATCGAGCGCTTCCCATTGGATACCAAGATCTCTACTAACTCGGGCATCGAGATCAACCAGCTTGGCATTGATCTCGACCTGAGGCGTCTCGGTATCAAGCAATCTGACCATTTTTGCAATCTGGTCAATCCTTGCCTGAATGTCCGATACAATAATCGAATTCGTTCGAGGATCTACCTCGATGACGCCACGCCTGCTAAGCAATGAATGTAGAGGCTCGGCAATCTCGTCTGCCTTGGCAAAACTGACATCGATGACCCTGGTTGTCAGTGGTTCCAGATCCTCCCTTTTGCGTTCTGCCTCATGCAGCTTTATCTCCTCATTCAGGAACTGATCCCATAGGCCAACACGAATGATTCCTTCCTCCTCCCTTGCAGCGTAGCCATTAGCCCTGAGGATGATATCGAGTGCCTGCCTCCAGGGCACCTCTTCAAGATGCACAGTAACGGGGCCCTCCACCTCAGGACCTGCTATTATGTTCTTGTCGGTGTAAACTGCAAAGCTTCGCAAAACTGTCCTTATGTCTGCATCCTGAAAATCAACTGAGATGCGCTGGTTTTCAGGCACCCCACCTATGCCTGTGTCATAGGCCAAGATAGCTAAGCTGAGAAGAACGAACGTCCAAGGCAGCCGATAGAGACTCTTTTTCTGCATCACCATTCACCCTCTTCTGCGATTTCCAAAGTTACCTGTTTGGTCATACCGAAGACAGTTATCGAAAAAGTCACTGACCCAGGTGTGACAGCAGTGACCTTGCCGTTGACAACCTTGTCACCCACTCTAAGGGCATAGCTTCTGCCCCGGTCATCCTCCAGAAGAGCGATAATACCTGTCTCACCCCAAACCGAGCCCACCATCTTCGCTCTCGAAATGTCCAGAAGCTTGGTTGGCCTCGCTTCCTCTGAAGCCATCAGTGAGTAGAATGGATCTCGTAGGTAACTGGCAGTATAGGCCCTTGTCGCATTTACTTGGGCTTTTCCCCCTTGTTGCACATTTGCTGTATCCTGGATTGCAGACTCTGAGGCCTGTGCCACAATCATCTCATCTCCGGAAACGGTCAAAGCATCTTCAGTCGACGCTGGCTGAGAAGTTTGGATCACGACCCCGTCGGTTCCCAGAGCATGTTCTATGCTGACGCTCCTGATCTCATGGGCTTCAGCTACTGAAAGCAAATCCGAATTGCTGGCATCTATTTCAACCCCACCCATGAGATAACCGACAACCCTACCTATAACCGCTTCTGCTATCTTCCCATGACCACCCAGAGCGAAGAACGAGATGACAGCGATGGCAGCCAGCGGGATAGCGATGCGTTTACCGCGGAAGTACATC
>JALGWB010000135.1 GCA_025774405.1 bacterium | reverse complement strand
AGAAGGTTTCTTCCGCCTCGGCATCATTTACAGGGAGATGAATGAGCTTGATAAGGCACTCATGTTCTTCAGGATAGCTGCTAGCCTGTTCCCTGAGACCCCTGGAGCCCTTTCCAACATTGGTAGTGTCCTGTATGAGCAGGGCAAAACTGACAGTGCTATGTTTTTCTTCGATGAAGCCCTTAAGATAGATCCAAATGATCCAGTTGCCCTTTTCAACATAGGTCTTGCTTATTCCGAAAGGAACAACCTCGACAGCGCCCTCGTCTGGTTCCATCGCACCCTGAAAGCAAATCCAGCTCATCTTAAGGCTTTGGTCAACATTGCAAGCATCTATCTTAAACTCAACAATCCTGATAGTACAGTTGCATATCTGGAAAGGGCCAGGGCTGTGGCTCCGCGTGATGCTACTATCCTGCAGAATCTTGGCAATGCCTACCGTCTAAAGGGGATGACACTCGAGGCAGCCGAAGCCTTCGAAAGCGCTCTCGAGATTGAGCCGGAGAACTATCTTGCCCTCTATGGGCTGGCAGCGGCAAGGGCTGAGCAGGGAAAGACTCAAGAATCCATCTCGCTTCTGAAGAAGGTCCTCGAGATAAAGCCTGACTTCACGGCGGCTCGAGTTGCCCTATCAAGGCTTAATGAAAGGCGCTGAAATCAACCCTTGAAAGCAGGTCCTCGTCGATCTTAATACCTACCTTCTGTCTCCGCCTGGCAAGCCAGTCGGAAAGGAAGCGATCTTTGAAGGAGGGTAGCAAGTCTTTTCTAATACGTTCCTTTACCTCTTCAAATGCCGGGAGACGGCTCTCACGCTTTTCCCTGAGCCAAAGCACCACATAGCCTTCAACACTTCTAAAAATCTGCTTCTCTCCAACCTTCATTTCCTCGAAGAAGCCATCAAATTCGATATCCTTACCGATGGGAAGAAAACCCATGTCTCCTCCCTTGGGCGCGGTAAAGGGATCTCGTGACCGCTCACGGGCGATATCCTCAAAAGCTTCGCCGGCTTCCAGGCGCATCATCACCGAATCGGCTGCCTCCCTGGTGCCAACCACAATTTTTGAAGCCACATGTCCAGGTTCAAGTCTATAGTCCTCACGGTGTGCCTGGAAATAGGTCAGCAAGGTGTCATCGGGAACATCTACTTCATGGGTCAGATAGCGGTAGAATGCCTGGATCATACGCTTCTGCCTAATCTTCTCGATTGGAATACGCACCTCAGGGCTCCTGTCAAGACCACGTTTTATGGCTTCCATCACTGTGAGCGTATCATTGAGGTTACGACTGATGAATGGGATGAGCTCATCAGGATTATCCATACGAGGTCTCACAACATAAGGCTGAGCAAGAATCATACTGATAACATCCCCATAGGTGAAAGCACCCCCATCGAATTTCACAATCGGGGTGTTCCGCTCGGCTTCAGTAAGATCAGGGATAACATCAACATCAATAACAGCACTTGTCAGCCCCATCTCCTTCATTTTTTCGGCAAAACGAGCTGCAAGATCGATTACCCTCGATTCATCGAAGTCAACATGGTAGGCAAGCTTGAGGGAATCGCGGAAGGCAGCGAGTTCATTGAAATATCTCTCCCTGTAAAGGCGGTCGTGAATCAGACGCCTTTCCCTGTCAGGATCCTCTAGCTCAAGCAAAGTCTTGCTTTCCACCTTGATTATGGCATAGCCACCCTCGACCATAAAGGGCTCACACACCTCTCCTGGCTCAAGTGCAAAAGCATGCTCACACCAGCGATCCGTGAAGTCACCCCACCTCACTGCTCCGACGTATCCGCCATTCGGGGCTGCAGCATCCGTTGAGTAACGAACTGCGAGCTCCTCGAATGGCACACCTGCCTTGATCGAGTCGAGAATGGCTTTAGCACGCTCATAAGTCGGTACTATGATATGACGAGCGGTGATCTGGGTAAGCCGCCTCCGATAGAACTCCTCAACTTCCAGGGAGTCAACATGAACCCTTCCCCTGGTTGCCAGGGCATTGAGAGCATTCGTAAGGAGTATCACCTTCTTCCTGGCTATCCATTCATAGACATTCCTGAACTTCTGAACTCCGAGACTCTCTGCCTCGGCAAGCATAAGATTGGCATCAATCATATTCTCAAGAAAACGCCGTTTTTCTTCAAGTGTGCTGAGTTGGGGTCTATCCTTTGGATCGATTCGCTGCCACCACCTTACATAGTCCGATACGGTGATGCTGCCTCCCTCCCACTCGGCAAGGGTCGCATCGGGATCAACCGCAGCAGCAAACATTGTGGAAAACAGCCCCATGGTCAGGCCTACTGCAAGCAACCATCTCATGCTTTCACCCCACGGTCTAAGAATCTGGTGGGCGAAAGAGGATTTGAACCTCTGACCCCCTGCTTGTAAGGCAGGTGCTCTAACCCCTGAGCTATTCGCCCGACCCGGTTCGCTTTTTTTCAGGTTGCCTTACCCACAGAATTATTGAGAGCGGAATCATCACACAGTAGCCAACAACCAGTAGAACAGGGGCAGCCGTAATACTCCCCTTGCCGAGAAGTAGATATCCAATAGTGACAACTATTATTCCGGCCATCAGCAGGAGAACATTGCGCTGCCCCAGGATCACCTGATTCTTGCGACCACGTGTCCTGGGTTTGGGTTTGACCTTCTTGTTTGCCATCGCTAGCACCTGTAAGACAAATTACCTATTCGCACGATACATTACAATACAAAATCAAGACTTGAATGTTCCCTCAGGATTGAAACTTCCGGTTCGATAGCCTTGCAGGTCGAGCGTAACATACCGAAATCCAAGTCGCCTGGCAGCCTGAATGACCTGATTCCTCACTTCGCCAGCGACATCGCCGACTCTTGAAGGCTCAACTTCGATTCTCACAAGCTCACCGTGGAAGCGAGCCCGCACCTGAGCAAAGCCCAGCTCATGAAGCAAGTCTTCGAGCTTCTCTATGCGGCGCAGATCTTCAGACGTGATGATCAACCCGTAGGCAAAGCGAGATGCAAGACAGGCCGATGCTGGCTTGTCCCAATTGGGCAATCCGAGCATACGTGCGAGTGATCTGACATCCTGCTTGGTGAAGCTTGCCTGGCGTAGGGGGCTTGCCACTCCAAGCTCTCTCAGGGCTCGCTCACCTGGTCTGAAATCTCCAAGGTCATCAACGGTTGATCCCTCGAGGATGTGGCTCAGCCCTCGTTCGGTGGCAATCGCCTTGAGCCGGGCGAAGAGCTCGAGCTTACAATAGTAGCAGCGGTCGAGGGGATTGCTGCTGAACCTGGGATCCTCAAGCTCATTGGTTTTGATGATCAAGTGCTCGCAGCCGATGAGCCTCGCTACCTGCCTGGCGCTCTCAAGCTCCCGACGTGGATAGGTCTGGGAAGAGGCTGTCACCGCTATGACCTTGCCCTTGCAGATCTCGTTTGCAAGAGTGAGCAAGAGACTCGAGTCAACACCACCCGAGAAGGCAACGATCGCACCCTCCATTTGCTCAAGCAAGCCTCTTATATCTCTGAGTCGCTCGCGAAGATGCACATCGCCTATCTCACTGATTGACCTGAGTCCCACCCTGACCTCCTTGTGGCCCCTTTCCATCGACTCCACCCTGAGCCTGTGCTTTGACTGCCATTTGTGCCCTGAGCTTGCGAAGATAACGCTTGTAGCGCTGCTTGGCTCGAAGATGCTCACGGGCCGTTCTCGAGAAATGGTGACTACCATCACCCTGAGCAACAAAGTAAAGTTCATCTGACCCGGGCATTGGATAAAGAGCTGCCACGAGCGAAGCTAAACCTGGATTGCAGATGGGAGAAGGTGGCAGACCTTTGAACAGATATGTATTGTACGGCGATTCGACCTTGAGATCATCATAGAGCAATCTGCCAGTCCATTTTTTCAGGGCATACCTGCCTGTCGGATCCGCTTGCAGTTTCATGCCTCTTGTGAGTCTATTATGGAATACTGCTGAGATGCGTGGCCGCTCCCTATCGAGCATCGCCTCCTTTTCAATTATGGATGCAAGAGTCACAACTTCATTCATGGTCATACCTACATGCTTGGCTCTCATCCTCAGCGAATCATCAAAAGCACTGAAGAAGGCTTTGACCATCTGCGAGATCATAACATCTGCCTTTTCATTCCATTCCACCTCATAGGTATCAGGGAAGAGATAACCTTCAGCCGTCCTCGACGGGATTCCGAGATCAGCTACGAAGGCTGAATCACGAGCAAGCCTGACAAAGGCAACTGAATCAACACCTGCCCTCCGGCTCAAGATGTGAGCAATCCCCTCCACAGTGTGTCCTGGTCGAATGAGAATCCTCTCACGGAAGGTCGCACCGCGGTAGAGAGCACGCAGGATGTCGATCATGTCACTCGTGCGCCCAAAGCGATAGCGCCCAGCCCTTGCCTTTTTCTCTATGCCGAGCAGTCTCGACAGAGCCATAAAAAGCACTCTATTTGCGATGATACTGTTTGAGGCCAGACGCTCTGCAATCTGCTCAAATGACATTCCAGGCTCAACCACCACGAACACATAGTCCGACTCGAAATATCCTGCCTGGCAGAGAGTCTCGATAACTATGAAGGCGACCAGGGTTAGAACAAGTATGAAGCCCAAGTCTCTGAGGAGCTGGGTTGAGGTGCTTCTCACTTTCGACCTCTTGCATCAAGGTAGCTCTGGAGCACAATAGCGGCAGCGATCGAATCGACAACTTGTTTGCGACGCTTTCGCCTGACCCCACCCCGCTTGAGCACCTCTTCCCCCTGCTTGGTTGAGAGCCTTTCATCCCATGTGACAACAGGCATTCTCAATTGCCTGCCAAGCTGCCTCGCAAAGGTCATCACGCTGGATGCTGCCTCACCGCTGCTGCCAAGAAGTGTAAGCGGCAACCCCACCACAATCTGACCCACCTCATTCGCGGCAACGATTTCTTCAATTTGCTCGATCGCATGCTTCCGGCTCTCGGGCTCGAGCTTGCCGAAAGGTTGAGCTGTGATCCCCAGCTCATCACTCATAGCCAGTCCAAGCCGCTTCTCACCATAGTCGATGCAGAGGATGCGCTTCCTGCTCCTGCTGATCCGCTTATGCAACCTAGCAGTTGTACCCTTTCCAGGGACAAATTCAAAGTCAACCTTGTCCATCACCTGCCTCATTATGTATATGCCACGACCACTCTCTTTAAGCAGATTGCCTTCATCAACTGGTGATGGAATACCGCTTGGGTCAAAGCCTTCACCTTCATCCATTATCTTGATGATGATCTCATCAGGCTTCTTACTGAAGATCGCCCGCATCTTCCTGGACCTGTCAGCGCGGTTCCCATGCACAATGGCATTGGTTGCCGCCTCGATGACTGCCATTGAAATGTCATTGGCAACCTCATCGGAGACACCAGCCCAGTTGCAGAATGCCTGACAAAGGGTATCAACTAGCGGTAGATATTCAATGCTACTGGGAAGGCTGATCTCAAGCATTGTGGCAATAGCCTTTCTATCTATTGCTCGACCTGGAAGCTTTTTAGAGCTTCTTGCTCATCACTGTAGGTCTCGAAGATCGTTCCAAGCTTGGTGATCATCAATATACTCTCGATTCTATCGGTAACATGGGTGAGCTTAAGGGTTCCACCCTCCCGTTTGAGTGTGGTATAGCCCGCTATAAGGATGCCAAGACCCGTACTGTTGACCCAGGGCACATGAGCCATGTTGACAAGTACGTTTTTGTAGCCTTCCTGGATGAGCTTCTTGATAGTCTCCTTGAAGACATCAGCATCTGGGCCACCCATAAGTTTGCCAGAAAGGTCGATGATAGCCACCGAGTCAGTTTTCCTGATCTTGATCTTCACGTCTTCCTCCTTTGCCTAAATCTGCCTCAAAGCTTCCTT
>JALGWB010000134.1 GCA_025774405.1 bacterium | reverse complement strand
CCCTCGCTAATAAGGCGAAGAGCAACGTTCCATGATCCCGCATCGATTCCCAGGATGACGATCTTGTCACCTGGCGAATCCGACACTCTAACGTCACGTCGGGATAGGCTGATAGCCAGATTCGAGGTGACAATGTATGCCAGACAAATCACCAGAAACCCAACGAGCCCGCGCCAGCGACTTTGTCCGCTTGAACCAGTAAGTCGGCTGACCATCATGCTAATGCCCAACGCAGCCAGTGCATTCACGACAACTACCCTGGCAATTAGCGCTTTGAGTTCTCTCAAGACTATGTAGCGAGGAAGGAGTGGAGCCATACCATCAAAGCGAAGCCAGACTGCAAGCCCCAGACTAAAAGTGACGCCGAGTAAAGTATAGAGCACAAATCGGCCGATGCTTCTCGCGAGCCAGCCTCGTAAGATCAGGTGGCGTGTAAACGCATAACAAACCAGACCCACTACTGCAAATCCAATGACATAAAGGCACAAGCTATAGGCAAACACGTTGAATCTGAGAAAGCCATCCTCCATGAGAGCCAGCTGTTCCCATGGCCAGAAAAGCAGAAGATTCACTGCAAAGTAGCCAATGGCACAACAAAGCGAAGTGGTGAGGACTTCGCTGAGATAAGACGAGTTCGACGGTTGGGTTTGTGATTTCATGCTCGTTGCCAATGGTAAGCTAGCCAGCTGCGACAGTCAACCAATCAAGGCACCTGTATTAACATGAGCCAAGTTTCTCCTACTTCATGTTTCCCGATGACTCTGGCCACGCATTGACTACCGGTAGCCGCCAGAACTTGACATCTGGCGTCACTTTGGTATATCATAATAGGTGTCGGATCAAGAAAGAGCGCCCTGCATATCGCTGAGGAAGGTGAGAAATGCCAAAATGGAGAGCTTCGCTTAGGTTCTTTTTTTTATTTCTATTTCTGGTTTTCGGCATCTCGGTAGCCCTGTCCGGCCAATCAAAGACTATCATGGTCGACTTTCGGCTTGAGAATCTGTCTCAAGAGCACTATCGAATCGGAGAAACCTCATTCGACTTGCTTGAGGTCAATGATCTTCCACTGAGCGGCAAGCCTGGCGAGCCCTGTCTACCTGTCAAGGCGATCCAGGTCTATGTGCCACGAGGAAGCAGAATCGCATCTGTCACAGGCAGGCCCATTGTGACCTATGAGTTGCCCGGCACATATTACATTCTTCCACGTCAGCATGAGGTTCCCTTGAATGGTGAGATTCAATGGATGCCGGTCATGCCCGATCCCAAGATATATGGTCTTGCCGAAACCTATCCAGCTCAGCCGGTACGACTGGCAGCCGAGGGACACATTGCTGGTAGGAAGATTGCTAGCATAGAAGTATTCCCGCTCCAATACATACCAGCTGAGAGACGCCTGATCCTTAATGAGCAGCTTGCCCTCGAGATCACTCTTGAACCCGCGCCTGACCAGGTCCGGATACCTCTGGAGACAGCCTCAGTCAGACGGTTGAGGAATGAGATTGTCAGCAAGCTTGTTGCCAACCCGGAAGAAGTCGAACTTGACTTTGGAAACCAGACCGGAACGCTCTCGCCGGGCGAGGCTGCTGAGTATCTAATCATCTGCCTCGAACAGCATGCTGATGAATATGAGGCTCTCAAGAATTGGAAGATTCGCAAGGGAATTCCGACTGAGATTGTAACCCAGCAAGACATTCTTGCGACATATCCTGGTCGCGATGAACCCGAGCAACTCAGAAACTGCATTCTCGACTACTACCTCAACCAGAGTACGGTCTGGGTGCTACTGACACTCTCAGCACCCAAAGCAAAGATCAGAGGCTGCTACTGCAAAGTTGGAGGAACGGTTGATAAAGGTATTCCCTGTGATCTTTACTTTGCTGACATGGACGGTGACTGGAATGCTGACGGCGACAGTTACTGGGGTGAGACCAATGACGACGTTGACCTGTATCCTGATGTCTATGTTGGCAGGATCCCGGCTAACAAGGGCTTGCAGTGCTCAACTGTTGTTCAGAAGATCCTCACTTATGAGGGTTACTACCCTGTACCCACTGACTATCAGCTCAGGATGCTTTTCCTAGCGGAATATGCCGATGAGTCAACCGACGGCGCAGTTGGCAAGAACATGATAGATAACGAGTCTGTACCTCCGAGGTTCGACCCCATAACCAAGCTCTACGAGTCAAGTGGCAACCTGAATCATTCAACAGCTATGAATGCCCTCAATAGCGGTATGTCCATTGTCAACCATGATGGTCATGGCAATGCTAACCTTATCGCAATTGGGCCGGATGTACTCACCACTGATGATGCTCGCGCCCTTACAAATGCGCCGAGGTACTCAGTCCTTTACACGGTGGCTTGCATTCCCGGCAATTTTGAAAATGTCATGGGATGTTTCGGAAGAGGATTCATTGAAGCCGAAAACGGTGGCGGCTTTTTCATCGGTAACTCCCGCTATGGCTGGTACTGGCCGGGGAATCCAGGCTACGGGACGGGAGAGCTCTTTGATCGACAGTTTTTCAAGTCACTCTTCGTAAGGAACTACGACCACCTCGGTGTAGTCCACGCTGATGCTAAGGTCCAGCGAATTCCATGGTCACAAGATAACGGCACAGATCGCTGGACACAGTTTACATGTAATCTATTCGGTGATCCGGAGACACCGGTTTGGAAAGATACGCCACTTACAATGAGTGTTTCCCATCCCGAAAGCATTGAGGCTGGAAGTCAGAGTGTCACTGTAAGCGCAATGGCTGACGGCTCCCCGGTTGAAGATGCGAGGGTTTGCGCCTGGATGGATTCCACAGTCTATGAGGTTGCTTACACCGGTAGCAATGGGAGTGCTCAGTTCACACTTTCACCCTCGGATACAGGCACAATCCTCATCACTGTCACCAAGAATGGCTATCTACCTTATCTTGGTGACACACGCGTTACTGAGGGACTTTCGGGTCTTGGTCAGGCTGGTGTGCAAGCCAGGATCTTGGTGCGTGTAACACCCAATCCGGTCATCGGTAATGCAATCATCACATATTCATCTATACGCTCAAGAGCAGAGCTGGCTGTTTCAATATACAATGCATCAGGAAGACTGGTTAGAACGCTTGAAACCAAGCCTTCGCGCTTTCGCCTCAATGTAATCAAATGGGACGGTCGCCTTGAGAATGGCGAACGTGCCCCGGCCGGTGTCTATTTCGCTCGATTGACATCTGGAACGATTTCTGTTGGTACCAAGTTCGTCCTTCTAAGATAGACTGGACATTCATTGAAAAGTTCATCTTTGTAAAGTGCGGAGGTTATGGCATGCGGAGATTCGGCCTTCTCATTAGCTTAGCTATCGTGTTTGTAACAGGTGCCTCAGCTTATGCAGGTAAGTCAAGCGAGCTGATCTTTCCCGTCAGTTTTGATTGGGCAGAACTCAGTTACCAGAAAAAAATGCTTGGTGAAAGCGAATACGACCTCCTCGCTCTTGAAGGGATGGATTGTATTGCCTCACCAGGACATCCAGCCTTGCCTATCAAGGCCATAAGCATTTACGTTCCAAGAGGTAAGGTTGTCACAGGGATTTGGGCTGAAGTCACTGCTCAAGTCACCCTGCCCGGTTCCTACACAATCATGCCTGCGCAACCCCAGATACCTTTCGATGGTGCAATGCCGGCCGAGATGGTGCAGCCGGATCCAGCAATCTATGAAAGCTCGTTGCCGTATCCCATTTCGCCTGTTGTTGAAGGACCAAGCGGAAGATTAGCGGGTCGCAAGATAACAAGTTGCAGGATATTTCCACTTCAATACATTCCGAGCGAGAATAAGATCGTCTTCAATCGGAGTATGCTCATACGGGTTGCCCTCGATAATGAAGCAAGCTCTGATGAGATCCCGCTCGAGACGGCTCAGGTGCGCAAGCTGAGAAACGACATCGTTGCCGATTTGGTTGCCAATCGAGCTGATGTCGAGCGTGACTTTCCTGTAGGAGCGGCTCCACTTGAGACCTCGGGTGCTGCTGAGTACCTCATCATTTGTCTGGCAAACCATGCAGATGAGTATGAGGTTTTGAAGAACTGGAAGACGCGTAAGGGCATACCCACAGAGATAGCCATTCAGGAGTCAATTCTTGCCAACTATCCTGGTCGGGATGAACCCGAGCAAATCCGCAATTGCATCAAAGACTACTACATGAATCGTAGCACGAATTGGGTCTTGCTGACACTTTCTGCTCCTAAGGCTAAGATAAGAGGCTGCTATGGGAAAGTCGGTGGAACTGTCGATACATCCATTCCCTGCGACCTCTACTTTGCTGATATGGATGGCGATTGGAATGCTGACGGCGATTCCTACTGGGGTGAGACCACGGACGATGTTGATCTCTACCCGGATGTCTATGTTGGACGAATAACTGCCAACACGGGTACCCAGTGCACGACAGTGGTGCATAAGGTCCTGACCTACGAGGGCTGTTACACAGTCCCTACCGACTATCAACTTGAAATGCTGTTCATGGCAGAATATGTTGACGACTACACCAATGAGGCGGTTGTAAAGAATCAGATTGACAGTGAGTCAGTGCCTGCTCGCTTTGATCCAATCACAAAACTCTATGAATCAAGTGGCAATCTCAACCGTACTAATGCTCTTAATGAAATGAATGCTGGCAAGAACATCATCAACCACGCAGGGCACGGCAACATCACAGTTATAGAGATCGCTGACGATTACCTTACAAGTACGGATATGGAGAACCTCACAAATGCGCCGCGCTATTCAGTGTTTTACACACTCGCCTGTGACCCGGGGGCTTTCGATAACGCAACCGGGTGTTTCGCCAGATCTTTTCTTGAGGCTCCCGATGGTGGTGGTTTCATAATTGCCAACTCAAGACTCGGATGGTACTGGAGTGGCAATCCTGGCGCTGGTACGAGTGACATGCATGACCGTGAATTCTTCAAATCGATCTTTGTAAGAGGCCATACCAACCTTGGGGTTGCTCATGCAGATGCCAAAGTTCAACGAATACCCTATGCTGGTGGTAACGGTACGGAGCGCTGGGTAATGTACGGTATGAATCTCTTCGGTGATCCTGAAACGCCCATCTGGGTTGATACCCCAATTGCCATGTCGGTTGCGCATGCTGAGACCATTTATACAGGATCTCAAAACTTCTCGGTTACGGTGACCTCTGGCGCCTCGCCTCTGCCAGATGCAACAGTTTGCCTGTGGAAGGACGAGGAAATCTACGAGGTTGATCAGACCGCTGTTGATGGAGTCGCCACTTTTTCAATATCACCAGCCGATACAGGTGAAATGCTTGTGACTGTCACCAAGGGTGGCTACCTGCCCTATCTTGGATCAGCGAGAGTTGGCTGTGCTCAGTCGGGTGTGACAGCCGTTACCTGTACATTGCCAGTTATTGCTGCTAGCCCTAATCCTGCCAGAGGCAGTGTAACCCTGCGATTCTCACTCGGAAATTCGAGTGAACTGGCATCCTTCGGATCGAATCCAAACCTGCGGATTGTCGATGTGGTTGGCCGAGTGGCAAAGGTAATCGACCTCGATGAAGCCCTCCTGCAAAGAGGCACAGTCATGTGGGATGGAAGAAACTCGAACGGGGACAAGGCTTCACCTGGCATATACTTTGTGAAACTCTCAGCTGGCAAGGTCTCGGCAACAACCAAGCTCATCCTGCTCAAATAAGGGGTCGGAGCTAAAAACGTGCACTGAATGGATTCGGTCCGAATGCACAGGAACCCACCGATCTGCCCCTGCTTAGTTTCCTCTTGTAATAGGCGAACGCCCGTATAACAATAGGTGCAAGGTGTGTCAACGACGTGATGCCTAGAGAGAACAGTAGCAATGGTATGAACTTGCACGTTTTTAGCTC
>JALGWB010000133.1 GCA_025774405.1 bacterium | reverse complement strand
GGAATGAGATCGACATTCTCATTGGAACCGATCCCGATGCTGACCGCTGCGGGGTAGTTGTCAAGGTACCTGAGGAACAGCGTTTCCTTTATGGGGGTAGAGACTACGCGCTCCTTCCTGCAGATGATCTGTGGGCACTGCTTGTCTGGTTCAGGCTCAATTTCGACAAGACCCTCGTTCCCGAGGAATCCTTCCTTGCACTTTCTCACACAACAACCGATAGCATGGTCAAACTCTGTCTGAAACATGGAGTCGGCGTTGTCAAGACCTGGGTTGGATTTGCATCCCTTGCTGCGGGTGTGAGAGATACCTGGGAGGGTAAGCTTGCGATAGGGCTTAGAGAGGGGAGACGGAATCTGTCGGATGAGCTCTGTCATCCCTTCATCTATGAAACACTCGAGATGAACGAACGTCGCAAGCACAATCTTGCAGCCCTCGAGCAGAGTAATGGCTTCTCGATTCTTGGCTCACCACCTCCAGATCGCTTCTCGCTTGGCGTCAACGGTCATGTCCGTGATAAGGATGGCACGTTTGCAGCTTTACTCGTAGCCGATGTTGCAGAGTGGGCCAAGTCCAACGGATTGACAATTTTTGAGGCGATCGACAAGCACATCTATCTAGATCCGGATATCGGACTTTTCGTCAATCACTATGAGCCCGATCCGCTCGATGGTGAGTATCCAGGTATCAAGGGAGATCGTCTCAAGAAGTCGATTCTCAAGAAAGCACTTGACCTCGGTAAGTGCGCTGAGAATGGCGATCTCGAGATCGGGGAACTTAAGGTCACGTCTTCGGTTGTTTACAGAACGGGCAAATACGATAACATCTATCCTCCAACAGCCGATTTCCTATTTCCAGATGAAGGAATAAGATTCTATTTCGACAGCGAGCGGCTCAACTATCTTACGATCCGCCCATCAGGCACAACCAACTCTTTGAGGTTCCACGTACAACTTCACATGCCAGTCAGCGAGACCAATCTGATTTCAGCCAAGGAAGAACTCAGGCGTAGAGCACGCCAGATTGCTGATCACATAAGGGAACTCGTCGGTGCGCCTCGAGTGGGAAGCTATGACATAACCGAATAATCATTGTGGGATAGGGGGAGGTCTTGAATAGACTCGATGTCCTGGAGTGCGTGAGCGAGGTGGTTCAAGAGGCGGGGAAGATTGCTCTCGAGAGCTTTGGTCATTCAAGAGTTGTCTTTGAGAAGGCAAGGGCTTCGGTTGCAACCGAGGCCGATCTTCGAGTCGAAAAGCATCTGATAGATTTCCTAAGAAAGAAGTTTCCTGAGCATGGCATCCTTGCTGAAGAGACTGGCAAGATTGATGCCGAGAGTGAGTATCTCTGGATTATCGATCCGATCGATGGTACTCGCTATTATGCTCGGGGTATTCCCATCTATTCAATCTCAGTAGCGCTGAAGGAGAAAGATGAGCTCACCTTAGGTATCATCCATTTTCCATCCTTTGGTGAGATCTTCAGAGCAGCCAGGGAAGTGGGGGTCTGGCGGAATCAAGAAGCGATTTCCTGCGGTCGCGTTACTGATCCAAAAGATGCTCTTGTGAGTGTTGAAATCCCTGCTCGCCATGATTCTGCCGAGGAGCGACATCGTGCACTTGAGCTCGTGCAGCGCATGGTCGGAACGTGCCAGCGAGTACGCATCATTGGCTTGAGTTCATTTTCAATGTGCCAGGTAGCCCATGGTGGCTTTGATGCCTATGTGAATCTGGGTTCAGCTGCCAAGGAATGGGACCTTGCGGCTGGCAAGATTATTACTGCAGAGGCTGGAGCCACGGTAACCGAAGCGAAGGGGGTTCTTGTAGTAGCCAATCCAATCCTGAATGATGCTCTCCTTGGGATACTCGGGCTCTGAGTCCTTGTACCTCGATTCTGGTCATGTCGTCTGGAATCAGTCTTCTTCCGACTGCACCCCTACCTGTATTTCTTGATAAGTCCAGTGCGTTCGTTGAACTCTCGAATGCGTTCATCCCACTCTCTATATGAATTGAGCCGCTCCTTCCAGTAGCCCTCGTCATACCATTGGGCATCGAGCTCTTCGACACTCTTGCCCTGTTGCTCGACCCAGGTGAAGTACTTAAGATTGTGGATGCGCCGCTTATCCCAGTAGGAAAGTTCAAGCATCCAGTCAATTGATTGCGCCATGAGACAGGTTTCAAAGTCTCTTGCTGCGTCGAGCTCGGTGTAGTTGCCGAAATCCGCCTGGAGTTCCTGGAGTCTGGAGCCATAGAGTTCCATCGAATCCGTTGCCACCGTGAAGATGACATCGTTTTCATTCATCTCATAGTATCTTGCCATCTTGATTGCACCGATCAGGTTGGCGGCAGATGAGATGCCAAAGAGATCAAGTTTAGCAACAACCTCATCGGGAACGCCCATGCGGTTGAGATATTGCCTTCCTGCGGGCTCATTGAAAAGCCTTATCAAGCGCATGCAGTGATCGTCGTCTATACCTGCGACCGCATCCATGTTCTTGATGTTATGAATCCAGGGAACATGCTTGTCGCCGATGCCTTCTATTCGATGTGCACCATAGCCATTGAGGACAAGGGTTGGACATTGAAGTGCCTCACCTGCACAGACCTTTACCTGTGGATGAACCTCCCGTATGTAGTCGGCACAGGCAAGGGTTCCCGCTGACCCCTGCGTGAGAAATATCGCTGAAAACCGCTGCCCTTCGGCTTTCTCCTTGCCATAAATCTCTTCCATCGCGGGACCTGTCACCGCATAGTGCCATACCGCATTGCCAAATTCCTCAAACTGATTCAAGACGACAATCTCATCAGGACGTTCGCGCTTGAGCTCCTTCGTCTTATCGTACACTTCCTTTACGTTGCTCTCGCATCCAGGCGTTGCGTAGATCTCCGAGCCAACATGCTTAAGCCACTCAAAGCGCTCGTTCGACATCCCTTCGGGCAAGACGGCTATCGATGGACAGCCCAGAAGATATGAGTTGTAAGCGCCACCTCGGCAGTAGTTGCCGGTCGATGGCCACAATGCTTTCTGACGGGTTGGATCGAACTCGCCCCGCACAAGCTTCTCGACGAGAGGTCCAAAAGTTGCACCAACCTTGTGGGAGCCTGTTGGAAAGAACTTGCCCAGCAATACGAATATACGCGGCTTAACACCTGAGAGCTCCTTTGGAATCTCGATGAAGTTTACTCCATTGAATCCTCCACCGTGCTTGACAGGTTCATTCTTCCAGGTAATGCGAAAAAGATTTCTACTGTGGAGATCCCAGAGCCCGATCTCTTTGAGTTCCTGCTTTATTCCCTCTGGGATCTTTTGAGGATCTCGCATCTCCTCATAAGTCGGGATTATGATGTTGCGTTCACGGCAACGCTTGATTGTGTTAGCAAGGACTTCTTCTCTTCTTGCCATCAGTTCACTCCTTGGGATCCATTGTTCATTGCGTCATCATTTTGCATAGTAGTTTTTTCAGACATCTTTTTGATGCATTCTAACAGGCCGCTCACCATAAATCAAATCCCGCGGCACTCTACCCCTTGAGATTGAGCCGCTACTGTGGTAAAGTAAATGTGGGTGGTCGTTGAGAATGTGTTCAGGATGCTTTTCTTGCAGGCTGCGGTTGGCAATTTTACTCACAGGGGTAGGCGCACTTCTGGTTTCAGCTGCTGTTTGGGGTGAGACATGGCGTGTACCCTCACAGCACCCGACTATCTGTGGGGCTGTGGATTCAGCAGCCTATGGGGATACGGTATTGGTTGAGCCTGGGACCTACTACAAGGAGACTGATCCTGATTGGGACTACCACTGGATAGTAATGAAAGATGGTGTAACACTCATCTCGGAGCTCGGCCCGGAGGTAACCATCCTCGTGGAGATGTCATCCAAGAAGGGCAATATCACTATCTGGTGTGATTCAGTTGGTGATGCCAGGATTGAAGGCTTTGCTATTATGGACGCAAATCCGGCTCCCGCTGGAGAGAACTGGGACCGTGCCATCGGTATCTTCTCAAGCGACGTGACCATCACAAATAATGTTATCCACCATTTCGAGACAGGTATTTGGGTCAGTGGGGAGCCTCCGCAATGGGAGCTGCCTGTTATCTACTCCAATGAGATCTATGACTGCTTGTACGGTATCGATGTGGATCACTTTTGGATCCTCGATAGCCCCTATATAGTATCGAATCACATACATGATTGTCACCTCGGCATAAGGAGTCATGATTCAGCTCCCTACATTGGCGCGAACACAATAGAAAACAACGACGGTATTGGTCTTGTTTATGAGGGTTGCTCGGGTGGTACTGTGGAGCTCAACAGGATAATCAACAATGGCTGGGCAGGTGTTTATGTGTACACACAATGTTACAGCAACATGCCCTGTCTCAACTGCAGGCACTACAAGGGGCATGCCAACGATGTGTATGGCAACGGTGAGTATGAGGTCTACTGTGATGAGCTTACAGGCCTGGGTCTGTTCGAGGCAGCTTACAACTACTGGGGCACGGTTTGCCCCGATTCGTCTCGTTTCTATGGGGAGGTCAACTGGACTCCCTGGGTAGATAGCACCCACATGGCTGCCTATTCGGACTGTCGCAGTCCAGATCACTCGACGAGGCCAACCACGTGGGGCACCATCAAAGCCATCTTCAAATAGCGCACCTTTTTGGGGTCGGAGCCAAAAATGTGCATTCTGTGCCTTTTGGCACGAGTTTTGCTGGCGGCAAAACACCTGCTTAGCTGGGTCCCGGGCTGCAGGCTGGCTTGACATTGGCTGTGCCTTCACTATAATCACAATATCGTCATAGTGGAAAGGTGATCCCCGGCTCAGGCCGGGGGACAAATTTTTAGAGCCTTCATCTCAGGTGGACAAAACAGGCGAGGTTAGAACGATGAGGACTGATTGTTTCCGTGGCAAGGACTTCTTAACGCTTCGTGATTGGGACAGGGAGCAGATTGAGACCCTGCTTGAGGTCGCTTTTGATCTTAAGCGCAGATTTGCTCTTGGTGAGCCCCATGATCACCTGCTGCGTGCCAAGACCCTCTTTATGATCTTCTACAACCAGAGCCTACGAACCCGCAACAGTTTTGAGGCAGGCATGACGCAGCTAGGAGGTCATGCCCACTATTTGGACCCATCCAAGATCTACACCCCAGCTCTTGAAGGCAAAGAGGTTGCCTATGCAACTGAGCGGGTCTCCGATGTAGCGCGTGTCTTGAGTCGCATGGGACATGCTATTGCCATCCGATGCTATGGCGATCCAGTAGACTGGGTCTATGGTGGGGCACATGAGATGATCAAGGAATTCGCTCGCTGCAGCGACATCCCTGTCATAAACATGGAATGTGATAAGTATCATCCTTGCCAGGCACTTGCCGATGTCATGACTGTCAAGGAGAAGTTTGGAACATTTAAGGGCATAAAGTTTGTCATGAGCTGGGCATATAGCCCGAGTGTTCACAAGCCTCGTGCGGTGCCGCAAAGTGCGATAATTGCCGCAACGCTCATGGGCTGTGATACTGTACTTGCTCATCCGCCTGAGATGGAGCTTGATCCGGAGATCATTGCCGAGTGTGAAGCCAACGCACGCATGAACAATGCAAGTTTCACGATTACCCATGATTTTGAATCAGCATTTAAGGATGCTCATGTCGTCTATCCGAAGGCTTGGGCAGCCAAGCCCATTTTCAAGCCACCTGTGGGCGAGGATAGTCCTGAGAAGGCACAGGAGATCTTTGACAAATACAAATCATGGAAGATGACAGCTGAGATAATGGAGACCGCGGATAAGGAAGCCATCTATATGCATTGCCTGCCTGCCGATCGTGGCTGGGAGGTGACCAATGAGGTCATGGATCGAACTGACGTAAAATATGGCTGGAGGTCTGCGATCTATGATGAGGCTGAAAATAGGCTCCATGCCCAGAAGGCAATCATGGCACTTGTAATGGGAGGGAAG
>JALGWB010000132.1:5998-9127 GCA_025774405.1 bacterium | reverse complement strand
TCAGTGCCCAGAGTGTCACATGGATCTTGTTCCAGTGGAAGAGGGTAAGCCAGGAGAAAGGATGGATATGGAAGGGCAATCCGAGGAGGAAGGCGAGGTCCAGCAGTGGACATGTGGAATGCACCCCGCCATCAGGTCTGAAGAGCCCGGCAAGTGTCCAATCTGTAACATGGACCTGATACCGGTGGAAAGCTCGGAAAGTGGGTCCCTTAGAATTCCCCAGGAAAGGCTGAGGGAAGCAGGGATTGAGAGTGAAGAGGTCGCCTATCTTGCGCTGACAAGGGAGATTGCAACCTCTGGAAGGATCGACTATGACGAGCGGCGAGTCAAGTATGTTGCCAGCCGCATAAGTGGCAGGGTTGAACGACTGTATGCCGATTTCGTCGGCATAGACGTGACCAGGGGTGAGCCACTTTTGCAGATCTACTCACCTGACCTCATAACCACACTTGAAGAATTGAAGCAAGCCCTCGAGATTTCCCGTCAAAATGGGGGCGCTGACAGTCATGTGGGTGCTCTTGCAGAAGCCGCACGCTCAAGGTTGCTTCTATGGGGACTGAGTAAGGAGGATATTGCTGATGCCCTTGGGGCGGGTGCTGATGCGTATCAACTCACGATAAGGTCTCCCATAGCGGGCACAGTTATCGAGAAACATGCAGTCGAAGGTAAGTATGTTAAGCAGGGAGACAATCTTTACGTTGTGGCCGATCTGTCCGTGGTCTGGCTGATTGCTGATGTCTTCGAGGAGGATATTGGCAGGATCAACATTGGTGATGAGGTGGTAGCGACAACGAGGGCTTTTCCCAATCGAACATTCCACGGCAATGTGGCGTTCATCGATCCCTATGTTGATGAGCACACACGCTCCGTAAGGGTTCGCATGGAGATTCAGAATCCAGAGCTGAATCTCAAGCCGGGCATGTTTGTCGAGGCTCGAATTGAGGTGCCTGTGAATCGTTACGCAAAAGGTCTCTGGACCTGTCCAATGCATCCTGATTTCGAAAGCCGAACTCCAGGGGAGTGTCCAGACTGTGGTATGTACCTCGAAGAGGTTCCACCTGGCGGTGTACTGGCTCTATCCTCATCAGCAGTTGTCTTCTGGGGTGAGATTCCTGTTGTCTATGTTGAAAGGGCACCAGCTGAATTTGAACCTCGTCGAGTAGAAATCGATCCGGCTGCGATTTTGGCTGACAACAGCCAGGCCTATTATCCGGTTCTTGCAGGCCTTATGCGTGGAGACCGGGTGGTCACCGATGGCAGTTTTCTCATCAGTTGTCAGGCAAAGCTGACTGGAACTGCTGCGAGTGCCTATGGTGGTGCTCTCAAGGTTGAGCCCACACAGGGCAAACGCTAGACAACGGGGTGGGCAATGTTAAAGGGCTTTGTCGAAGGCTGTCTTGTCAGGCGAGGGCTCGTCATAGCGGTTTTTGCTGTCCTCATCGTTGTTGGCATGCTGGCCCTTAGGGAAATCTCGATTGATGCCATTCCCGACATAGGCGAGAACCAGGTCATTGTTTATGCGGATTGGCAGGGCCGAAGCCCAAAGGATGTTGAAGATCAGGTGACCTATCCCCTCACGGTCAATCTCATGGGTATTCCCAGGGTAAAGACTGTCAGAGCCAACTCGATGTTTGGATTCTCACTGGTAAACATGATCTTCGAGGATGGAGTTGACTACTATTGGGCAAGGACAAGGGTGCTTGAGAGGCTTGATTGGGCACGCAAGGATTTGCCCGAAGACGTCCATCCTGTCCTTGGTCCTGATGCAACGCTTGTCGGTCAGATCTTCTGGTACACGGTTGAGGGCGATGGCTATGATCTTTACACCCTGCGGGCGCTGAACGATTGGTATATCAAGCTGGCGTTGCAGTCGGTTGAGGGTGTGGCTGAGGTGGCAAGTGTTGGAGGGTTTGTCCGTGAATACCGTGTGGAAGTCGATCCCAACAAACTCATAGCCTACGAGATCCCCATCACCAGGGTTATCAGAGCTGTCGAGCGATCCAATATCGATGTAGGTGCTGAGGTTATCGAGGAGGGGGGTGTCGAATACATCCTCCGTGGTGTTGGTTTTATCAAGAACGTTGAAGATATCGAAAACATAGTGATTGAGGCTCGAAGGGATGTGCCGATCCTTGTGAAGCACCTCGGTCAGGTCAATATCGCTCCCGACTTCAGAAGAGGAGCTCTTGAGAAAAATGGTAGGGAGGTCACCGGTGGCGTAGTTCTCATGCGGTATGGGGCTAATCCGAGAAAGGTGATCGAGGGCATCAAGCGCAAGATCGCTGAGATAGAACTTGGTCTGCCTCGGGGGGTCAAGATAGTATCTTTCTATGACCGCACACGCCTTATAGAGAGTACAACACGGACGTTAAGGCTGGCGGTCATTCTTCAGATAGCGATCACTGTGCTGGTTGTCTATCTGATGTTGGGACATCCCGGAACAAGCACTATTGTCGCTCTGACGCTTCCAGTTGGCATCCTTGCCACATTCATTGTGATGTACCTGGCCAAGATGACATCAAATCTCATGTCGATTTCAGGAATAGCACTTTCCATCGGTGTAATGGTTGATAGTGCTATTATCATGGCTGAAAACATCCATAAACACATTGCGCTTGCCAAGCCGAATGATCCTGGCCGGAGAAGAGCCGTGGTCACGCAGGCTGCTAAGGAAGTTGCGCGCCCTATTTTCTTCTCTGTTCTGATAATCATCCTTGCATTTGCAAACATCTACTTCCTTCGAGGTGAGGCTGGCAAGCTCTTTAGACCTCTTGCAGTCACAGAGAATCTGGTGATGGCTATGGCTGCTTTGATTGCCATTTCGCTCGTGCCGGTCATGGGCTTTTTCCTCATAAGAGGCAAAGTCACGCGACTGGACGATAGCAGGATGGCAAGATCCCTTACCCGGGGTTACAGACCTGCTCTCCGCTGGGTACTGACGCATCGTAAGTTAGTTCTCATCATATCAATTGCGCTTGTGGTGGCAGCTTTCATCTCCACCGGCAGAATCAAATCAGAATTCATGCCACCTCTCAATGAAGGCGACATCCTGTTCATGCCGGTACTTCTTCCTGGCGCATCGATAAGTCAGGTCATGAAGGTGATGGCTAAACAGGATTCCATAATCTC
>JALGWB010000132.1:0-5987 GCA_025774405.1 bacterium | reverse complement strand
TTCCTGAGGTTGAAATCGTTGTCGGTAAGCTTGGCAGAGCCGAGACACCCACGGATCCGGCTCCGGTCTCAATGATTGAAACTGTGATAAGATTACGTCCGAGGAGCCAGTGGCGGCCGGGGATGACACGGGAGAAGCTGATTGTGGAGATGGATAATGCACTCAGATTTCCTGGAGTCTCAAACATCTGGACTCAACCCATCCGTAACCGCATAGACATGCTTGCAACAGGAATACAAACTCCCGTTGGCGTTAAGATATTTGGACCTGACTATGGAATGATCGAAAAAATCGCAGTTGAAATAGAAAGTGTTTTGCGCTCGGTCGAAGGTGCTGTCAATCCGTTTGCCGAAAGAATTGGTGATCGTCCATATGTTGAGATAGAGGTTGATCGTACAAAGGCGGCTCGTTACGGCGTCACTGTTGGTGAGATAAACTCCATTGTGGCAACCGCCATTGGCGGTAGAAATCTTACCAGGTACTTCAAGGGGCGTGAAAGATACCCAATCAGTGTTACATATCTCACTGAGTATCGCGATGATATAGAGAGCATAAGACGCCTGCCAGTACCCGTGGCTGGCGCTCGCCAAGTTCCGCTTTCACAAATAGCAACTGTCAAGAGGACTTTGGGACCGGCCATGATAGCGACTGAGGATGCGATTCCATACGGTCGGGTATTTGTCAACGTTGATACTGACAAGACCGGTATCCTTGATTTCGTGAATAGGGCCAAGCGAAGAGTAGCTGAAGCTGTTCACCTGCCACCTGGCTACTTCATCACCTGGTCAGGTCAGTATGCTTATGAACTTGAAAGCCGCAAACGATTGATGATTGTTGTCCCGCTTTGTCTTGTGGCTATACTGATTATGCTTTACGTGGAGTTCGAATCGATCGCAATTGCTGGACTGGTCTTCTCAGCGTTGCCTTTTGCCTTTGTTGGGGGCATCGTCCTGCAGCATTTCCTCGGATACAAGTTCTCGACGGCAGTTTGGGTTGGCTACATAGCCCTCTTCGGAGTCGCTGTTGAAGATGGACTCGCCCTTGTTGAACATCTGAGAAGCAAGATGAAAGTCTGGAAGGGGGACACGATGACCCTCGTGATCGAGGGAGCTTCCTGGAAGCTGAGGCCCATTCTAATGACAACAGTGACAACCGTTCTGGCTCTGATGCCAATAATGCTTTCGAGTGGACCTGGTAGCGAGGTTATGAAACCCATCGCAACTCCGATCGCTGGAGGCATGGTGACTGCTACCCTCCTCAACCTTTTCATATTGCCAGTGCTTTACTCCTTCTACCTTGATCACCACCCAAGGTAAAGCAGGCTTGACCACACACCTTCCATCTAGTAGAGTGATTCGAGCTTTGGTCAACTGTGAGAGGGGGAGGAATCCAATGACTGTCGTTATAGATGGGAAAAGCCTCAAGATAGAAGATCTCCACGAGGTGGCCAGGAATCGTGTCAGAGTCAAGCTTTCGGCTCAGGCGCGAAGGGCTGTCATAAGATGCCGAAAGGTTGTGGAAGATCTTGTTGCTGAGAATGCCGTGATCTATGGTGTCACGACTGGAATAGGTGAGCTTGCCAGAGTAAGGGTTCCAGTTGAAGTCAGCATGGAGCTTCAAAAGCGGATAGTCTATAGCCACTCGGCAGGCGTCGGAGAATTCTTTGAAGAGGATGAGGTGAGGGGTGCCATGCTCTTGAGAGCCAATACGCTCGCCAAGGGGTATTCAGCCGTTCGGCTTGGCACGCTTGAGACCTTGATCAAGATGCTCAATCGCAACGTGGTGCCTGCCATCAATCAGAAGGGCTCGGTGGGGACCAGTGGTGATCTGTCACCCCTATCACAGATGGCTGAGGTTGTAATGGGAGAGGGGAGAGCATTTTATCGCGGCAAGCTTATGAGCGGTGGGCGGGCAATGAAGCTGGCTGGCATAAAGCCGGTCGTCCTCAGCTATAAGGAAGGCCTCGGGCTAATCAATGGTTCCCAGATGTTTACAGCCTGCGGTGCCCTCAGACTTTGCGATGCGATAAAGCTTGTCAAGTCAGCAATCATAGCAAGCGCGATGTCAGCGGATGCCTTGCGGACTCCGCTCAGAGGATTTGATAAGCGTATCCATGAAGTGCGTCCATACCATGGTCAAAATGTAGTCGCTGCCAACCTCAGGAAGCTGCTGAGGGGTAGCAAGCTTGCGGGAGCTTCGGGTAAGGTTCAGGATGCGTATAGCCTGCGATGCATTCCGCAGATCTACGGACCTTCGATTGATGCACTGCAGTATGCAAGGCAGCAGATTGAAATCGAGATGAATTCAGCAGCTGATAATCCTCTATTCTTCCCCGACCAGCGACAGCGTCTGTCCTGTGGCAACTTCCATGGTCAGCCTGTGGCCATGGCTCTTGACATAGCTGCTATTGCCATGAGCGAAATAGGTGGTCTTAGTGAGCGGCATATCAACAGATTGATGAATCCGAATCTCAACGTAGGGCTCCCGGCTTTTCTGGTCAAAGGTGAAGGTCTCAATTCAGGACTGATGGTCGCTCAATATACAGCGGCTTCGCTCGCATCAGAGAACAAGTTGCTTGCGCATCCGGCAGTGACGGACAACTTCAGTATGGCTGCAGATCAGGAGGATCATGTTTGCATGGGTCCGATCTCAGCCCGCAAGCTCAAAGAGATCATCTGGAATGTCATTCATATTGTAGCGATTGAGATGATGTCGGCTGCCCAGGCTCTTGACTTTCTGGATGATCGCCCCGGGCATGGCACATATGCCGCATACAGGGAAATACGCAAGGTGGTCAAGCCGCTCAAGCAGGATCGCATTCTCTGGCCCGACATTCAGGCGATTGCTCAGAAAATTGCCAATGGCGATATCCTCCGCGCTGTCGAATCCGAAGTCGGCGCACTCAAATGGGGTCGGAGCTAAAAACGTGCATCGCAATTGTTCACTAATCCCTCTTCTGCTAAGTTTTGACCAAATTTGGCTAAGATTGACAATACCTGTGCCATGGGGCAGTGCCTGTTGGTTTGAGTCGGTCAAGCGTGGCTTCAGGTGATGTGCACAGTCCGTTTTCCCCCATAGCCTGCCGATTGCACACAACGTCAGCCAAGATTTCTCGATGCAGATGGCTAGCTGATACAGCCGAATGTCATATTGTCTGACGGTTTTTGTCTTGGATATTCCGTAGCGGACGTCAGCCCATCATCTGGACAAGCTCTTGCTATGCCAGCCTCAGAGACTGACACACCTGCAATCAACGGCTTTGGCTGGATTCACGAACGCCGCATCGCATTCCGCTTTTCTCGAGAGCCCATTTCGGAAAACGCATTTGCCAACATGGAGGTATTGTGATTAACTTAACGAGAGGCAGGTAGCGATGCGAATAAACTGTAAACTAACTCTCGTCGTTCTAATTTCGGTAGCTCTACTTGTCTCAAGCTGCGGCGAGGATACTGGATCAAACCCGCAGCTTCCCACACTCATGCTTAATGTTGACTCAGTGACTGTTGATGTGAGCTCAACATTCCAATTCACAGCCACGCTAGATGGGGATGCAACTTCGGTTAGCTGGTACGTTGGGGGCACAGCTGGTGGCGATCCTCTGCATGGCATGATAACAACAGCGGGTCTCTACATCGCCCCGGGTGAACCATTGCCGATTGGAAGCCATGTTTCGGTCACAGCAAGGGCTACTGAAGACACCACCTTGACAGCATCTGCCATCGTTACGATCCAGGAAAATGATGTGTACTTATTGATTCAGCCTCCAATGGCAACTGTGGCCCTCGGAGATTCCGTGGAATTTGTCTGTTATGCCTATGGCTGCTCCGCCGATGAGATTGTCTGGTCGGTTGAAAAGATATGGGGCTCGGGAGCAGTAACCGGGTATATAAGATCAAATGGCACCTATGTTGCTCCTTCGCTGGTTGACTCATCCCTGGCTCTACTTGTCACCGCAACGAGTCCGACTTGTCCAAACAGGATCGGGATTGCTCGTGTCAACCTGCCGGGTTTACCTCGTCCCTTCGATGTTGAGCTTGAAGACTTTACTGATTCTTTGAGTCTTAACGGTGTGATAAGGCGGCTTTCATGTGGAGCTGCTAGCGGAGGGATGGCAGTATGGGGTCTTGACGCCACCAGCGAATATGTCGAGGTTCCTATGAAGGTTCCAGCGACCGGTCAATATGTTGCGTCAGTCTGGTATTCGGCCAACGCGGGGGACACGATAAGGGTCAGTGTAGCCGTCGTGGATTGCGGTGCCGAGCAGACAGAAGAGTTCGTGCTTGATGAGGGTACAGGTACTGGCTGACATGAGCGATATCACGAGGCTGCCGGGAGTAGCCACTTTAGCTTGACCGCAGGCTCATGCGTGTTACGATTTACACACCTGGACGGTCCTGGCGGTAGAATGGATCGGGTGCACTTTGAGCCAGTGAGGTAGATCCTTTCCAATTGAATCTCCAGGGGACAGAGGATTATCATAGAGCATCCGCATGACTTCGAGGAGACTGACTTGACGAGGAAGCCGTCACTTATCGCTTCTGAGATCAAGGAGATTCTGGCGGAGGGCAGAAAGCAAGAACTTCTGGATTTTCTCAGGGAACAGCTTCCGCACGACATCGCAGCATATCTTGAAGACCTTGAGCCGCGCACAATCGCTGATATTGTATTAAGTCTTGGATCGCCGGTTGGACCTGACGCTTTTCAAAAGCTCCCCACCGATCTTCAGGTTGAAGTTCTTGAAGAAATGTCAAGGAACGATGGTGCACGTCTGCTTGAAGGCATGGACCCTGATGAGCGTGCGGATCTTGTAAAGGCTTTGCCCGAGGATGAAGCCGAAAGGATCCTACCACTGATTGCACAAGCCAAGCGTAACGAGATAGCACGGTTGCTAAACTATGAAGAGGGAACTGCTGGTTCTGTAATGACAACTGAATATGCTGCTCTTGAGGAGGATCTGACCATAACGGAAGCATTTTCAGAGCTACGCAGGATAGCTCCCGACCGTGATACGCTCTACAACATCTACGTCGTTGATGGTGCCAGACGTCTTGTCGGAGTAATTCCACTCAAAGACTTATTTGTCCAACCGAGCCTGGCTCGCCTGAAAGAGGTCATGCGGAAAGACGTGATAAGCGTCAAGGGTACTGATGATGTTGAAGAGGTGGCGAAGATAGCCAAGGATTATGACTTGGTCTCAATCCCGGTGGTTGACGATGAATCCAAACTGATAGGTATCGTGACCATCGATGATATTGTTGATGTCTTTGAGGAGGAAGCGACTGAGGATATGTACCACTACGGTGCTATCGATGAACACGTAAGATACCTGCCGTCAAATCCAATATGGCTTGCAAGACAGCGAGTTGTGTGGCTGATATTGCTGGCTGCTGTCGGGTTTATATCGGGGGCTGTTATAGATCGTTACGAAGCTATAATTACAAGTGTGTTCGCTCTGGCTATCTTTGTCCCTGTTATCAATGCTTCGGGTGGTAATGCTGGTACACAGGCTTCAACTGTGATCATCAGGGGACTTGCCACCGGTGAGATCTCAGTTGCGGACTCTCTCAAGATCTTTCGGAAGGAAATCTTTGTTGGGCTAAGTGTTGGAGTTGTCGTCGCTCTGGTCGGTGGCTTGAGGGGTTATCTCCTTGAGCACAGCATCAAATTGGCTCTGACTGTTGGGCTGGCAATGGTTGCTGTTGTAACCTTTGCGACTGTCCTGGGTGCTGTGCTTCCTCTGGTTTTCAAACGGCTCAAGCTTGATCCCGCTGTCGTCTCAGGACCTTTCATTGCCAGTGTTCTTGATGTCGTAGCCCTTCTCATCTACCTCGAAATAGCACGCCTGATCCTTAATTTATAGTCTGCATCAAGAAAGGCACACCGTAGCCGCTCTCATGGATTCGCAAGACAACGATAGTCGGTGTCAACCTGACCGCAACAGTTGCACACTATCATCTCGTCAGCACCACCTTCATGGATAGGAAGGA
>JALGWB010000131.1 GCA_025774405.1 bacterium | reverse complement strand
CGGGAATCCACAGGGAGGAACCATGCCTTCTGATCTCTATTTCTCAGATCTTGACGGCACATGGGACGAGGACGGTGATCACGTCTACGGTGAGGAAGAGGACAGTCTGGATCTCTATTCTGATGTTTCTGTCGGTCGGGCATCGATTGAGAATACGAGCGAAGCGAGCATCTTTGTTTCCAAGACGCATACCTATGAGAAACATCCACCCCAAAACTACATCGAGAACTGCCTCTTACCTGCTGTTGAGCTCTGGCCAGACTACTATGGTGCATTCGTCAATGATTCAATCGCAGCCTGTACACCCTCCGATTGGGATGATATTAAGCTCTATGAAAGGGATGGAACTGTTTCCAGACATGCAGTCTTTGATGCAATAAATGAAGGCGTTGGCTACTGCCACTACGCTGCGCACGGCAATGAGAATGGCGTCTACTTTGCAGGTGGTGATACTCTGCTGCACAGCACGGATGCCCTGGCTCTCACCAACGGCAACAAGCTTGGGGTACACAATTCAATCGCCTGCATCTCAGGCGCATTTGATGGTGGCGAGGTTGGAGGGGACTGCTTCGCCGAGAACCTTATGAACAATCCCAATGGCGGTGCCGTTGCCTGCATCATGAATGCAAGAGTCGGTCTCGGAACGCCGCCGGATATGGGTCCGTCCGAACACCTGAGTCTCGAATTCTATCATAAAGTGTTCCTCCAGAATCTTCATCGCATTGGCATGGCCCATGCTTCTGCAAAAGATGCCTGGTGTGGAACAGGTGATTGGGCATACGATTTTTGCATCGCTGAGCTGAACCTCTTCGGAGATGCCGCACTCATGCTCTGGACGGACGAACCACGCGAGCAGGTAGTGAGCCATCCGGATGAGGTACCTCTTGGTCCAGGCATTCTTACAGTGACCGTGGCAAGCGGCACCTCACCTCTTGCCGGAGCAGTAGTCTGCATCATGAGCCTCGGTGGCGAAATCTACGATTATGGGGAAACAGATGCTACAGGTACAATCCAGTTTGACATTAACCCCACGCTAGAAGATACGCTACTTATCACGTCAACAGCTCCAAACCATCTTCCTTATGAAGGGTATGCCCTCATAAGGGGAGATGCTTCAGGGGTCGATCGATCTGCCACGGAAGAGCCAGCCATGGCAGTCGACAAGAATCCCCTGTCATTGGCATGGCATCCATTAGCTTCACGCTCAAACAAGCATCACCAATAACGATCAAAGCCTACGATATCCGTGGCCGGCTTGTTGAAGTAATCTACCAGGGTAACTGCCAAGCGGGAACTCACAGATGCAGGTGAAGTCCGAGAGCTGGTGAGCGCCTCGCACCAGGGCTCTACTTGATTGTCCTCGATACGGACAACGGTCGAAAAACCAGGTCAGTAATCCTGCTCCAGTGATGAGAATCCTGGCTTCGCAAGTGGGAATCGATTGATGAGACGCGTAAGCCCGTTGCCAGTTGTCTCCTCAGCAGAGCTTGCCACTTGTGGTGTCATTGCTCAAGGGGCGCCTTCAGGAGCCGAATGTCATCAATCCAGACGGTTCCCTGACCATCAATGCCCAGATTTAGTCTCACCCTGTCCGGATTGTCACCCTCCTTGAGGAGGAAGGATATTTCCTCTGTCACCCAATCAGTCGTTCCTGTAAGTCCAGTCTCAATCCCTTTCGAGAAAAACTCTCCCCTGCCAGGGAAGTGGCATCGCATGTCCAAATAGGCTTTGCCTTCAACATTCTCCGTCCGAAGGCTTGCCCGATAGATGAGGCGGGCATTCTCAACGTCTATGTCAGTGACCTCAAGGAGTCGTATAACCGTCGGGTGTGTTACCGTGATGCGCAACGATCCCCTCCCATCACTCGATATGTCCCTATCCATCACAACACTCGACCGGGTTACAATCCCCTGCAGGTCATCCAAAGGGAATTTCTTGAGTTCGACTACTTCCACGGCTTCTTTACCACAATTCAGGGTAACAGCAGCCAGCAAGCCGCAAAGTAATACGCCTATCCTGTTCATCATCTCCCTCCCTTCCGGGGTCGGAGCCAAAAACGTGCACTCTGCCCTCAAGCCAGAAAAACTATTAGAGGTACCTATTTCGCCGTACTCGCTTTCCGCCTACATGATATAGATTCGCCACGAGTGGGGTCAATGCAAGAATCAGACTGTGCCCTGTCGAGCAGGTTTGGCATCTTGCCTTGGTCGCCGCACCCAACGCAATTGCCAGGGATCAGCTACCATCATGCACTACCGAGCAGATGATCTTCAGGCTTCTGGTGTGGTTTCTCGCCACTTGCGATTGGGCTGGGATTATGGTTTTTGGCTAGCGGTCGACAAAAGTGAGACCGGGTCCTGGATTCGACATCAAACAATATGAAAAACCCCGGTGGCGCTCTCGATTTACAGTTGAAGTGCTGGTCGCTGTTTGATAGATTGGGGGCATCGATGGGCTAGGGAGACACAATGGGAAAGATAGAGAGGTTCAGTGTTTCTATTGAGAACGAGCTACTTCGAGCATTTGACAATTACCTGCGCCAGGCCAGGTATCAAACCAGATCTGAAGCAATTCGAGATCTCATCAGAGCTAAGATAGTTGAAGGCGAGTGGCAAGATCCCAGGGCTGAGGTGGTCGGCATCATAACCCTGGTTTACGATCATCACAGGCGAGAACTAACGGACAAGCTCACCGATCTTCAGCACAAGTTCCTAAGGGAGATCATATCGACGACCCATATACACCTTGATCACCACAATTGCCTTGAGGTCGTCATAGTCAGAGGACTATCCAGCAGGGTAAGCAAGGTGGCGAATGCCTTGATCTCGACAGGTGGTGTAAAGCACGGACGGCTTATCACCACAACCACAGGTAAGGCTCTCCGTTAGCGCTCATTCTTCAAGTGTTTTTTGCTTGCAGTATTACGATTTTTCAATTAGTATTACCGCCGACTGGTATTTGTCTCAGGAAGAGAAAGGAGGAAGCTGTGGTCAGAAGTATTTTTGTCATATCAGCGCTGATGACCTTTACGCTGGCGACAGGCCTCCCTGCGTCGGACAGTCTCAAGGTCTACCAGATTGACGAGATAGTCGTGACAGCGACAAGGTTGCCGGTTTCGTTTCGAACTCTACCCATCTCAATGGATGTTGTCAGAAGAGGTGAGATAGATCTCTCCGATGCTAACTCGGCAACCGATGCCATCGCATCACTGCCGGGTGTCTTCGTAGAGCGTACCGGCGACTTCGGAAGAGTCGATGTCTCAATAAGAGGACTTGGCAACATGGGCAGAAGACTGTCGGTTCTGATGGATGGACACCCGGTCAAGATGGGACTTTTCGGGTGCACAATAACCCATGCCCTCCCCCTGAGTAATATCTCGAGAATCGAAGTTATCAGAGCACCTGCCTCGGTGCTTTATGGTTCAGATGCGCTCGGTGGAATTGTCAACATAGTTACTTCTTCACCACCTGCAAGAGCCACCGTCGAAACACAGATCACCTATGGGAGCTTTTCAACAACGAAGTACCACTTTTTCAATGGCGCTACCCTCGGATCTGTAGGCTACACCTTCAGTGTCGATAGAAGGCAAAGCGATGGTCACCTGCCGAATTCTGCCTATGAGGGAACAGATGTATCAGCCAAAATAGCTGTCACCCGCCTACCAACCGAGGTCACCTTCTTTGCGAAGTATTTCGATGGGTACAAGGAGGAACCTGCGCTTGCAACCGACCCGCCTGGTACTGTCTCAGATGTCTGGAACGATTACCGCCGAGGTAGTCTCGATCTTGAGATGAGACACCCGGTCCTGAGCGGGATGCTTTCTGTTAAGCTTTATGACGAGTTCGGCGAACATGAATTCTCAGATGGTTGGCATTCAAGAGATCATTCCAGCGGACTTATGGCTCATGCAACCTGGGGCATTCGAAGTATAGGTGACATCGACTGCGGCCTTGATGTGAGACGGCAGAGTGGCGATCGTCTGAGTGAGCCAGAAGGAAGCTGGAGCAAAATCGAATACGGCGCATACGTGTTCTCAAGAACCAATCTCACCGATCGGATCAGTACAAGTGTAGGAGTCAGGCTGAATTCAGATGAGATATCAGGCCAGACATTGAGTCCCCACGCCGGCATCATTCTAAGACCCGACGAGCAAACAAGTTTCAGGGTCAGTACATCGAGGGGCTTCCGGTCGCCTCAGCTCAACGAACTCTATCTTTTCCCAAGTTCAAACGAAGATCTCTCACCCGAGATAGTATGGAGCTATGAAGTCGGTGTTGACAGGAAGTTTGCAGGAATTGCTGCGATCTCGCTTGCTGGCTTCCTACTCAAAGGCTCTGACTTCATAGAACTCGTTCGGCAGGAGAGCCCACCACCGATGTACAGGTTCGAAAACAGCGGGTCAATCAACTTCAGGGGAGCAGAGGTTGCTGCCACAGTCGCACCATTACCAGACCTTCAGGCAAGGCTCTCATACTCTTACTTCGACCCCGGTGAGAAAACGAGGGGCAGACCTGGCAACAAGCTGAATGCTAATATCGCAGCTCGCCTGCTCAACACTAACTTCACCGCCAACTTCGAGTATGTGGGTAAGTACTACGCAGGCAACGATCACACCGACAGGATAGCCAGCTATACAGTCCTCGACGTGAGAGTGGCAAAGACCCTTCATCATGGGCTTGGTGCCTTCTTCTCCGTCAAGAACCTTCTTGACGAGGACTATCAGGTCTATGTCGAGATACCCGGTGGCAGATCCGGTCTCTATGAAATGCCAGGCAGAAGGTATCTTGCGGGCCTGACCTTTGAATGGAAGAAATCAAGGTGATTGAACGGGCAATCGAGGAATGACTCGAAGAGCGAACATGCGGAGCATCACAACAGCCATAGCGGCTTTTACTGTTTGGACGATTGGCTTTTCATCGGTTGGCTGCCAGCAAGAAAACCAGAAGCTGACGCTCGTAGTCTCCACCACTATGATCGAAGCAATAGTTGAAGAGGTTGGCGGTCTGCGAGTCAATGTCAAAGCAATCGTCCCGGGTGGGATGTGTCCCGGCCACTTTGACATCAGCCCGAGCCAAATGGCCACCATCACAACTGCTGATGCCTTTCTCTACCAGGGGTGGGAGACATGGGCAAGACATTTCGCCAGATCCAAACCTGGCTCAGGATTGGCAATACCAATCGAAGTCGATGGCAACTGGCTCATCCCCGACATTCACATCGAAGCAGTCAGACGCATAACAGAAATCCTCATCGCTATGGATCCCGATGGACAAGCAACATATGAAGCAAATGCAGCAACCTACACTGACAGCATAGCCAAGACAGCACTCGAGCTCAAAACCAGATTCCAACCCTGTGCTGGAACCAAGGTGTTGTGCTCGGCGTTGCAGGCAGATTTCCTTGCCTGGCTCGGGCTTTGCCCCGTGAGGACTTTCCAGCGGCAGGAAGATCTTACCCCCAGGAAGCTTGCCGATCTTGTTGCGGCCGGAAGAACCCATGGTGTCAGGCTGGTTGTCGATAATCTCCAAAGCGGCCTCAGGGTAGGTGAGCAGATTGCCCATGAACTCACGGCAGAGCATGCCGTGCTCTCGAACTTCCCGCTTAGGGGATCATATCTTGAGACATTGAGAGAAAATGCCAATCAACTTGAGCACAAACTCACAAGATCATAAGGCGACTCACTCCATAGTCCTGGAGCATGTCAGCCTGGTCTTCAATGGACATCTCATCCTCGAAGATATCAATTTCAGAGTCGGTATGCCCGACTGCGTCACCATTATCGGACACAACGGAGCTGGTAAGACAACTCTGCTCAAGGTGATATGTGGTCTCATCAAGCCATCATCCGGCAGTGTGAGGATCCTTGGCACCCCCCTTAAAGACGCCAGCACGAGGCTTATCCAGCGCCGCATTGCCTATCTTCCTCAGGATATCAACATCGATCCAAGAACACCAATAAGCGTTGAGGAAGTTATCGAGATAGGTCGCTTCAGCCACGGCTGGCTTAGCCGGACGCTCTCGGCTGATGATAGGAGAGCAATCGAAGAAGCGATGGAAGTCACGGGAACAGGCGATCTTAGGAAAAGACCTTTTGGATTGCTTTCAGCAGGACAAAAACAGAGGGTGGGATTGGCAAGA
>JALGWB010000130.1 GCA_025774405.1 bacterium | reverse complement strand
TCTCGAATCTCAATGAGCTTTTGCTGACGCTCTATCTCCTTTTTGGCGTAGGGTGTCCAGTTGGGATCGTGGCAGTTGACAGCCTTTTGGAAGCGATCAATAGCTTCCTCATAGCGCTCCATCTTCTCCAGAGCCTTGCCCCAGACACAAAATGAACCCGCATTGAGGGGATCTATCTCAAGACCTTTGCGGGCTATCGCAATTGCCTCACTGTAGCGCTTAGCCTTGTTGAGGAGATCACCCAATAACCAGTAAAGATCCTTATTGTCCGGATCAAGCTCGAGCGCTTTCTGCATATGCTCAACCGCCTTATCGGTCTTCCCCAACTTATCATATGAGGCAGCCAGCCAGTAACGTATCTGCGCATCATCTGGTCGCTTAGTAGCGGCTCGTTCATAGAATTCAACAGCTGCTTCATAGTTTTCTATCTTGAGGTTGAGGAAGCCCAGGGTTTTGATCACGCTGAACTGCTCTGGGTCAAGCGCAAGAGCATGCAAATAGACACTTATGGCATCCACATAGAGATTGTTCTCATACAGTATGCTGCCGAGTGTCAAGACATTCTTCAGATTATTGGGATCGAGCTCAACCGCTTTACGGTAGGCTTCAATCGCCTCTGCCAGCCTGCCCTGCTTATCATAAGCTGCCCCAAGGTTAAGAAAATAGTCCGGCTTGTCCGGTTCGAGATTAATCGCAGCCTGATATTCGTCAAGGGCCTTGTCAAACTGACCGTTAGCCGTAAATGCCCAGCCAAGCGCTGCATGTGCCTCTGCATCGTTGGGTGCAAGCTCGACCGACTTCTGATACATCTTGATAGATTCATCAAGCCGCCCCTGCTGGAGATATATGAAGCCTAGGTTTGCATAGGCTTTCTGGTAATTCGAATCCATCTCAAGAACTTTCATAAACTCACGGGTAGCTTCTCCGTACATCTCATTGCGCAAATACTCGGCACCCAGATAATAATGTTTGTCAATGTCGCTTATCTCAGGTTGCTCTTCCTTTGGAGTCGTCACCGGCTTCTGCGATGCCTGCTGGCTCACACAGCCAGCCAGACTCAGCACCACGAGAAGAAGGCCAGCAGTTGCAATACGCAATCTCATCGATTCCACTCCTTTCGCAACACGCAAACCAATGGAAGCATTTACGCCGACAGACATTAACAAATAGCCCGAAAAGTGTCAATGCATTTGGAGACCGCCTCCGTGCCAGGGCAATTGTAGCGATGTCGTCAATTTCGCTACTGTTTGAGCAATTTTTCCGTCCGTTCCAAAGACATCCTGGCTTGCTCGGCTATTTCCCCTTCAGGCTCAAGATCAATGACCTTACGCCACTCCCTAATCGCCTCAAGTAGAAGACCCGATTCAGCAAAAGCGAATCCAAGGTTGTAGTGGGCTTCTACACAGGTCGAATCGATCTCGAGAGCTCTGGCGAAGTACTTGACCGCCTTGGCGAGATCGGACTCGCTATAGTACAAGAGTCCAAGGTTGGTATAAGCCTTGACATCTTTTTCATCAATCCCGATGGCTTCCTCCAGCAGACTCCTCGCACTATCCACCTCATCAATCTCCATAAGAAGCGTGGCAAGGTTAACCCTGGCTTTGTTGAATTTCGGATCAAGATCGATCGCCTTTTCAAAGTTCGATCGTGCGTCATCCAGCATCAGCTCATCGTAGTAGACATTGCCAAGTGTAAAGTAGAGATTGGGATCATCCGGATACTCAGCTTTCATATCTTCAAGCATTTGCATCTTGACTTCCGGGTCTGCATCCTCAGGCACGCTTTCCACAGGAGCCCTTTTGACAGCCCATATTCCGCAGCCAACGATGACAGCCAGCCCAACCAGCACGCAGACAGATCCCAGTTTCATCTTCTGACCTCCTCTGCAATCAACCATGCTCATATATTAGGCTTGCGATTGAAACGTCAAGCATTTTAACATAATGCCGTCAGAATAGTAAAGCGAGGCTAAAAAGTGAATTCCTTAAATCAACTGGTTGTGCAGAAGTTTGGAGGGTCCTCACTTGCCACACCGGAGCGTATCAAGCAAGTCGCTACAAGGGTAATCGAGGAGAAGAGGAAGGGGAGGGATATCATTGTCGTCGTATCAGCAATGGGTGATACCACCGATCGACTCTTCAAGCTTGCCAGGGTGGTCTCTTCAAATCCGCCCAAGCGTGAGCTTGACATGCTGCTCACCGCTGGTGAGCGAATCTCCATGTCACTGCTTTCAATGGCTATAAGTGAGCTGGGCTACGAAGCAATCTCCTTTACGGGTTCCCAGAGTGGCATCGTCACCGATACAAGCCATACCAGGGCAAAGATCGTCGATGTCAGGGCGTTCAGGGTCAAGGATGAACTCAGCAAGGGCAAAATCGTCATAGTCGCAGGTTTTCAGGGGGTGAGTCCGACCAAGGAAGTCACGACACTCGGAAGGGGCGGTTCGGATACAACCTGTGTCGCGCTGGCGGCGGCTTTCAATGCCGGGAAATGCGAGATATTCACAGACGTAGGAGGTGTTTTCACTGCTGATCCGAGGCTCGTACCCAGCGCACGCAAGCTTAAAGCCATCTCCTACGATGAGATGCTCGAGCTTGCGTTCTGCGGTGCCAGTGTGCTTCAGTGGCGCAGTGTAGATATCGCCAGGCGGTTCGCCGTCGATGTCCATGTACGTTCGTCGTTCAGCAAGGAGCGTGGAACCGTGGTGACCAATAGGGACAAGATTGAAACAGCCGACATCAGAGGAATAACACAGGACCTCAATGTCGTGAGAATTGCTGTCGCCGAGGCCAGCGATCCACTCGACGTCACCAGGCGGATCCTGGCCGCGCTTGAGACCCTCGATGTCCCTGCCAAACTCGTCATCGCCTCTAAGCTCGAGGGAAAGAAGAGCACAGTCTCGATTGTCATTCAAAGGGACCAACTCGAAGAAGCTAGAGGCAGGCTGGCTGACGAGATCAGCCCTCAGCACCTGACCGTCGAGGAAGATGTGGCAACAATTTCAATTGTCGGCAATGGTCTCTGCACAAGACCGCGTGTTGCAAGAACCGTACTTGAGAGCCTGGCCCGAAGCGGCATCAAACCTCTGGCGATCTCCACATCAGGAATATCCATGACAGTGCTCACAAGACGCAAGAATGTGGTCGCAGCAATTCGTAATCTCCACAGCGATCTCGGATTGGATGCTACTCGTAACCAAGGGCGCTGATTGGATCAAGCCTTGATGCCTTGCGAGCCGGGTATATTCCGAAGAAAGTACCGACTCCAGCTGCGAAACCAAAGGCAAGAGCGATACCCTGAGCTGAGACAGCGGTATTCCAGCCAGCCAGACTATTGAGCAATTGGGCGCCAACGATGCCAACTGCTACGCCTATCACGCCTCCTGCCAAACCGATGACGACTGATTCAACAACAAATTGACTGAGAATGTCGATGCGTCGCGCACCAACGGCAATCCGCGTACCAATCTCTCTGGTTCTTTCTGCAACAGAGACCAGCATTATGTTCATTATACCGATCCCACCAACTATCAGTGAAACGCCTGCGATTCCAGCAAGCAGGAACGTCATTGTTCTGGCAGTCTCGCCATAGACGGACATAATATCCATCTGGCTGCGGATGGTAAAGTCGTTCTCCTTAGACTCGTCCAACCTGTGCCTGCGTCTCAGGACATCCTCGACCTCAACCATCGCTTGCTTCATTCTGTCCTCACTCCAGACCTTAACATTTATGCCCGAAAGTCGATCTCTTCCGAAGAGCCTGAACATAGCAGTCGAGATTGGTATGATCACCATGTCATCAGGATCAAACCAATGAGTGCCACCCCGTTCAGCAACCACACCTACGACAGTGAAAGCCACCCGATTTATCCTGATAATGCGACCCACGGGATCTTCGTCCCCAAATAGATTCTCGACCACCGTCTTACCAATGACAGCAATCCTTGCTTTGGTTCTCACTGCTGTCAGATCGAAAAAAGAACCCATCTCGATGCGGAGGCTATTCACGGCTTCGTACTCCGGGGTTGCGCCGACGATATATGTTGACCAGTTTCTGTTGCCATACTTGACCTGTGCTCCCGCACCGATGTACGGTGCAAGATCAGCAACCGATGGACATTCGGCTCGAATGGCTTCCGCATCCTCCAGCGTAAGGTTGCGGACTGTGCCGGCCCCCAATCGTACAGCCCCGCGCCTTACGGAACCGGGTCTAACATAAAGCAAGTTCGTTCCAAGTGACTTGATGCTTTGCTCAACCTGCCGCCTCGCACCCTCGCCGAGTGCAAGCATCGCTATCACTGCGGCCACACCGACTATTATGCCGAGCATAGTGAGGAAGGAACGCATCTTGTGCGCACGGATGGCATCCAGTGCAACTCTTACGCCTTCAATTGCATCCATGGGTTAGCGCAAAATCCCGGCATCCTCGCTGACAATCTTTCCGTCCTTCAGGAAAATTATTCTCTTGGCATAGTCAGCGATATAGCGCTCGTGCGTGACGAGGACAATAGTTTTGCCCTCACGGTTGAGTTCCGAGAAGATTGACATGATTTCCGATCCAGTCTTGCTATCGAGGTTACCAGTCGGCTCGTCTGCAAGAACAATCGAAGGATCATTGACAAGCGCTCGCGCTATTGCTACCCGCTGACGCTCACCACCTGAAAGCTCATTTGGATTGTGATGGATCCTGTCACCCAGACCAACCTCCTGAAGAATCTCAAGAGCCTTACGCTCGCGTTCCTTTCTGCCAATGTTGGCATAGAGAAGCGGGAGCTCAACATTGTGGAGACAATTGGTGCGCGGTAGCAGGTTGAAAGTTTGAAAGACAAAGCCAATGCTCTTGTTGCGGATGCGAGCAAGCTCATCATCACTCAAGTCACTCACCTTACGACCATCAAGATAGTATTCACCCGATGTTGGTCTGTCGAGACATCCTATGAGATTCATGAGTGTGGATTTACCCGACCCGGACGGACCAACAATTGCGAGGAACTCCCCTCCCTCGACTTCGAGATCTATCCCCCTAAGGGCATGGACAACTGCTTCACCCATCCTGTAGTCTTTGGTTATTCCAGTCATCTTGATGAGCACCATTATAGATCTGCCCCCTATCTTCTCATCCCGGGTATCGCACTTCGCTTTCGTCTTTCCAGGAAGCGTCTTGACTGCTCAAGAGCTCGACTCGTTGCGAATACCAGTACTTCTTCGCCCTCATCCAGACCGCTTACCACCTCTGTCCGATTCCAATCGGAAAGCCCAACCTCAACCTGCCTGACCGATATTCCCTCATGACTGCGGACAAAGACAAAATGCCCATTGGGTCTCCTCGGTCCGAAATCTATGCCAAGCAGCGAGGCTATCAGGGGCACTTCCGATGAGCTCCTCACAGCCTTCGTCGGAACTGTAATCGCACTTTCCTTGCCGGCTATGATTATCTCCACCGTTGTGTTCATTCCAGCTCTCAGCAACCCGTCCGCATTGTCAACAACTGTAACGACTTCAAAGGTCGTCACATTCTGGACAACCTTCGACCTTGGACTGATCCTTTCCACCAGGCCCGTGAATTCGATATCGGGAAATGCATCGGGAACAACTCTGACCTGCTGTCCCGCCATCACCCGACCTATGTCAGTCTCATCGACATCGGCTTTGACATAGACACGTCTCATATCGGCGACAACAGCTATACTCGTTCCTCCAGTTACGCTCGAGACCCCCGAAGAAATCACCTGTCCTATCTCAACATGCTTCTCGAGAATGATACCATCTATCGGTGAGCGCAGGACGGTGTCGCTGAGTTTTTCCTCGAGGTTTGCCAGGGCAATCCTGTGACCAACCTGCTCCGAGCGCGCTCTCTCCAGATCAAGTTTTGCAAGCTCACGCTCACGCTGCGAGACAAGCCCCTGCCTGGCCAATGATTCGATTCGCTCGACCTCCATCTCCTGCACAAGCACTGCCTGGTTAGCAGCCTCAAGAGCTGCCTTCTGGTGCTGAAGCTCGTTGCGAAGCTCGGTTGAATCGAGCCTTGCAATAACCTGTCCCTCTACTACGTGGTCACCCTCCTCAATCGGGAGATCAACCACAACACCACTTGCCTTTGACTTCACCTCCACCTCAACAATTGGTTCCACTACACCTGTAGCCGATACTTTTACCCACATCGGG
>JALGWB010000129.1 GCA_025774405.1 bacterium | reverse complement strand
CTCAAACCGTCGGCGTAGATGACCATCCCTTCCAGCCGACATCTTGCAAGCTCCGTTCCGACTGCCTCTTCAAGTCTGGCAGTTAGCTCCTTTGCGCTGTCAAGATCACCCTGCCCGCAGACTCTGCTCAACTGCAGCAAGCTTAGTCTGCAACTTGATTCGAAGCTCATCGCTGAGCTTCGGAGTTCTTCAAGCACTGAGATTACCGAGTCACAACCAGCCTCGTATCCGATTTCCTGATACAACAGTGCCTTGCCGAGGGCCGCCTCGACACTTGCCTCCTTTTCACCGATCTCATCAGCAAGGGTAAAGGCCGAATCAAGATGGTTAAGAGCCATCAAGAATTCACCCTTGTACACATACGCTTCTCCGAGTAAAGCCTGTGCTATAACCAGCCCCCGTTTGGTATTGAGTCGCTTGTGCACCCTGAACGCACCGCGAAAATATACTATGGCACTGTCGATCTTACCCTTGGCAAGGCAAAGCTGCCCAAGCCCCAGGCTATCAGCAGCAAGCAGGCGAATATCGCCAAGCCGAGTATCGGTCTCGATAGCACGTCGCAGGTTCGCCGAAGCTTCCTCGAATTCGCCCCGGGCGACCAAAGACTCGGCAAGGTTCCGCAGGCTGTGGGACTGTCCCCTTTCGTCTCCTATCTCAACCCTCAGTGCCAGGGCAAGCGAATCAAGCTCAAGCGCCTTCTGGTATCGTCCCAGGAGCGAGTACAAGCCTGCCATGTCCGAAAGCGATGCAGCCATGAGATGCTTGGCCCCGATCTCCTTACGGGTCTCGTAGCTCCTCTCGTAATAGGAAAGCGCCTCTTCATAGCGCCCTGAGTTCTGGTAGATCTGAGCAATCTTGTTAAGAGCGGTTGAAACGCCGATCTTATCCCCTATCTCACGCTTGATCTCAAGTGACCGCTTGTAAGCCTCGAGAGCATCATCTTGCCTTCCCATTATCTTATAGACCAGCCCCAGGTTGCCGAGGCTCGCAGCCACACCGCGCTTGTCCCCGAGCTCCTCCTTGATCTTGATCGAATCTTCGAAATAGGAAATGGCTTTATCGAACTCGTTCCTATGGCGATAGACCACGCCGATCGCATTAAGGACAGCAGCCTCACCCTCGCGGTTTCCCATCGACCTGTAGGCTTCAAGCGACCGATTGAGCTCATCGAGTGCATCGTCAAGCTCCTCATTCCTGATAAGCACCTTGGCCAGCTCAAACCGGGCAGAAACAAACTTGGAATCGAGATCAAGTGCCTGCCTCAGATTCCGAGCAGCCTCATCCCACTCGCTGATGGTCTTATAGGTTAGCGCCAGCTTGTAGTAGCCCTCCGGATCGTCCGGATAAGCTTTTATGAACTCCTTGTAAGATTCAATTGCTTGTCCGGTGTTGTAGGTTATCTCCGCATGGTTAGCGAGAATGAAGGTTCGGTCGGCTGGTGGTACGCGATCAATGAACTTTACAACCTTGTCAACAGCAATAAGCGACAAACTCTCAGCCTTGGCATCATAGCCCAGGTTCCCGTAAGCCTCGCTCGCCTTGGCATATGCCATTGCAAAATCGGGGTCAGCCTTGATTGCCGATTCAAAAGCCTGCGCAGCCTCAAGATATGAACCGACATAGGTTAGCTCAATCCCTTTGGCAAATTCCGAAGCAGCTGTGACCGATCTTGTTCGCTGGAGTCCGAGTGCCTGGTCAAGATCCTTGTCGATATCCTCCTGACTGAGATGGAAGATGTACTTGGTCTCACGAGTCAGTTGATCGATAAGATCGAGCACAGCATCCTCTTTTGCCTGAACAATCTTGGTCCCGATGAGCTCCTGGGTCTCAGGATCTTCGACCTTCATCGTGATTCTTATCTCATCGCCAGCCTTAACGAAACCGCCCAGAATCACGGCATCTACATCAGTCGCCTTGGCAAGCTTGGCAAGGGCTTCCGGGGTCGAGATCTCGGAAACATCGATGCCTGCCTCAGCAACTATCTGATGCAGTCTCGCTGGACTCATAACCCTGAAGAACCTTGACTGAGCCAGATCTGCTGTGAGATTGTCGGCGATACCGGTTGTAAGCCAGTCAAGATCAGCCTGACCCGTGACGTTCTCAAATGGCAACACCGCAACGTAGGTGCGCTTCTCTTCAAGCACGATCTTGGGCTTGCGTCCCACGAGCAAGATGCCAACCGCAGCGATGAGCCCGCCAATGGCTACCATCGCGAGCATTCGCTTTCCCAACTTTACCTTGCGACGAACGGTCTGGCTGCGGATGTCCTCGAGGATCTCATCTGCCGTCTGGTACCTGCTTGCTGGATCCTTTTCGAGGGTACGCAGCACAAGCCTGTCGAGCCACTTGGGCACCCTGGGGTTGACGATTGATGGTGCCTTGGGTGTCTCTCGCAGTCTGAGCATCAAGGTCGAGATGATGCTGTCAGCTTTAAAAGGAACCTCCCCCGTTAGCATTTCATAGAGGACAAGTCCGAACGAGTAAAGATCGGTTCTGAAATCGACGCGCTTACCCTCTGCCTGCTCGGGTGACATATATTCAGGTGTACCAACGATCTGACCTGTAACCGTCATGCCACCCGCCTCAGCGCTCTTGGCGATTCCGAAGTCAGCGACACAGACTGACCCGTCCTTATCTATCATTATGTTTTGCGGCTTGAGATCACGATGGATGACGCCCGCCTCATGCGCAGCCTTAAGAGCCTCAAGAACCTGAGTTGCAATCCTGAGAGCCTCTTCAATCTCAAGTTTACCGTGCTCAGTGATTATGGCTTTCAGATCCTTACCCTCGATGTAGGGCATTGAGATGAACTTGAGCCCCTCAGCCTCGGCTATGTCATAGATTCGAAGTACGTTCTTGTGGGTCACCTTCCTTGCAAGGATGATCTCATCCTTGAACCGCTTGATGATGGTCTCATCGCGAGCAAGATCCTTTCGGATAACCTTGAGAGCAACGATACGGTCGATCTCACGATCCTTCGCCTTGTAAACCCAACCCATGCCACCCTTGCCAATCACTCCCAAGATCTCATACCGACCGCCAAGGACGGAGCCTGGCTCTAGGGCTTTCTCCTCGGGTTGGGGTTCACCAGCGAGGGTTTCATCGGAGATCTGGGTGACATCCATCTGGGGGAGGGTAATTCCACAGTGCGGACAAGCGGCCTTGCCCTCAGGTATCTCCTTGCCACATTCAGGACACTTTTCCATCCGACTTCAACCGCCCCTCTTGGTCAAGGCATCAATCGATGGATGAGGAGCCGAAGTCCAACATCCTACTGCCTATGCGCTTGTAAGAATTCGATACGCTCCTTTGAGGTGGTCTCGAAAATGTGCTTCAGAAGAGCCCTCTCTGCTTCGCTGAGCTCACGCTTTCTCCGTCTCATTGCACGGCGCGCAGTCTCAAGTGCCTTCTCGAGATCGTGCTCCGCAAAAACGGACGCACCGCCCCAGCAGAAAGACGGAATGTACTTGGGAGGATAGCCAGCTCCGAAGATGTTGCAGCATACGCCAACTACCGTACCTGTATTGAAGACCGTTCCAATTCCACACTTGGAATGGTCACCCATGAAAAGCCCAACAAAAAGCTCGCCAGTATCGACCGCCTTACCATTTATCGTGACTCTTACTGATGAATAATTGTTTTTCATGTCGCTCGTATTCGTACCAGCACCAAGATTGACCCACTCGCCGAGGTAGGAATGACCAAGGAATCCCTCATGCTGTTTGTTTGAATAGCCCTGAATTATGCTCTCAGCAATCTCACCCCCGACCTTTGATACGGGTCCGATGCTGGTCTCGCCATAGATGGTCGCTCCCATCTTCACCACACTCCGCTTCCCAATGTAGAGGGGACCCTTCAGCGAGGCATTTGGCATAACAACGACTCCGTCGTCGAGGAAGACGCAACCGTCGGAGGCATCAATGACAACTCCAGGACCCAGCCTCACATCCCTTCCGATACGGATAAGATCGGGATTGACGAGGTAAACGCCATCAGGCAGATCGGTCTCGCTGGCCAATCCCTTGAACATCCTGAAGTCCGCTTCTATCTGGCTCCCGTTGAGCCTGACAAGATCCCAGGGGTAACTGATAAGGTCGGCCTCGATGGGTTTCTCAGGTAAATCTTCGAAAATCTCGCCATCAAGCGTGCGACCGAGGCTCCGCTCCAGCGGTTCAAGCAAGTCACTCGAAACGCTGGCTGCAACAACCTGTCCCTGCGAAACGTACTTGCCTTGCCAATCCGAGCTCAGACTTTCTAGCACCCTGGCATCCATAAGTACACGTCCGTTGATGAGGGTAACCGTCTTGAAGGCTTTGAAGAGCTCGGCATACCTGACCAGCGGCAAGGTGGTGGCATCCTGTAGATAGCCCCTTATGTGTACCTGTACAAGCGGCTCATCCCCATCAGTGGCCCACCAACCCTTGCCCTGGCCTCTGAGACTCACGAGGAGCTTCTCAATAAGGGTTCGGATGCCGCAGCGCAGATCAAATACCGGTCGGGTCAGCGTCAAGGGATAGAGGTCCGAAGCCCTCTCATCTTCGAAAACCACTATTGGTCTCGACATAGCCACCTCCACCAGCAGTGCTTATTAAAAAGCTTACCATTTTTGCGGTCAACATGAAACCTACAATGCCATTTTTGCATCTTATATCAAACGGAAAGGGGTGATGGGATTGCCAATAAGAGAGTATCTCTGCCAAGAATGTGGTCACATCTTTGAAAATGTGGAGATAGGGGTAGATGATGATAAGCCGGTGTGCCCTAAGTGCAATTCCGCTAAAGTGAATCGCATTCTTTCGATCTTTTCAAGCTCAAGCGGGAGCTGCGACATAACATCAAGCTTTGGCTGAGGCTGACAGCGCGTGACAGGCTGTCACGCCTTGTTGGAAGTCGTCAACGGCGTTGCCACTTCTTGCCAGGCGGCAAGGGTGGCGTCACTCTTTTTACCCTTATCACATAATTGCGAAAGTAAGGTCCCAGTATACGCAGTTCTCGAGGTGTCGGGAAGAGGATCTTGTTACGGCTGAAATTGAATATCCCTGATCTGCCGTCGCCTGAGGCATCGTAGCCGGCTGCAAGCCCGTGCCACTCACCATTGTACCTGAAGAGAGCAAGCACTACGATGCGCGTATCATCGAGCAGTCCACCGAGGAGTTTATCCAGCCAGGCATCGATGTCCACAATTGCCCATCCCTCGTGGATCCCGAAAACATAGATGTCAGTCAGCTCAATCGCTTCGTACCTGCTCCACCGAAGCATCTTTCGAGGAATATCCCACTCGAAGAATTTGACCACCGGACTTGCTGTGACCGAACCAGGATGATAGCCGAGGATACTGTAAGGGACTGGTGCTTTGAGATTCCCATGGAAGGAGATGGATACCTCACGCATTCCCCTGCTTGGCGAACACGACCTTGTTATGTTTCTTATCAGCTCAAACGGGATCGCTGTCTTGCCCTGATAACCTTCGAGAACGCCTTCGATGTCGCTTGATAGCAGCGTACCGCAGGTATCTGCCTTGATAAGTCCGATGAGATAGCTATAGAACCTATCCCTGACTTCGGCCTCAGGCAGCCAGATCTCACGTCCAGGAAGTCCCTGCCCCTGTGGCTCAGTCAAGCCACCAGCAACAACCACAATCACCGCCAGCCAGATTGCCAGCCTAACCCAGCGCTTCATTGTCTCTCCCAGTTTCATTACCCAACTATTCCTAAATATCGCTTGACAATCCCGTTTGAGGCAAGGCTAAATATTTGATGCCATTGGCAAGACGATGAAAAGATTGTCGATTCCCATAGCTCTGCTGTTTGCTGCCATTGTCCTGATGGCACTACCAGGTGCTGAAAACGTAGAGCACTCCCCACCCGGCTATGCTGGCAGCCAGAGATGCAAGGTTTGCCATTACGAGATCTTTGAGTCCTGGTCAAAGACGAAGCATGCCCATGCTTTTGTGGTGCTTGGTGAGAAACATGCCGCTGACCCCAACTGCTTGAGCTGCCATACGACAGGCTATCTCAGGGGAGGATATGGTTCGGACAATGTGCCGGATCTCAGGGGCATCCAGTGCGAAGCGTGCCATGGGCCTGGATTGCGATACTCACGTGCCTCAGTTATGAGACAACCCGCGCTCAGCCGCGAGCTTGGGCTCACCGATGTTGATTCCCTTA
>JALGWB010000128.1 GCA_025774405.1 bacterium | reverse complement strand
CCATCGTCTTGAGGTGCAAAATGAATCACATGCCGTCTGATAATTTGATCACCTCCAGGCAGCGTTTCCTCAAGATATACCCAGCCACCACCGACCCGGTTCTTCCAGATGGGAATGATACTAAGGTGGGAAGCCACACCTGTACTATCCCCATCGGGGGCAATCCCTTCGAAGGAACCCTTCACGATCTTCAGGAGCACTTTGAGACCCTGATGAGCCCGCTCGAGACCAGCAAATTGCTTATCGACAGGTTGGGCATAGACCCGGTAGCCCCACGGCTCGAGCTGAATAGAATCATCACCAACGAGATAGATATTGGCATCAAAATCCGTCGGCAGGACCTGAAAGTAACCTCCAGTGAATGATTTCCCCTTGAGTCTAACCTCAACGGGGCCATCACTGAGATTTAGAATGACAAGTACTTTATGGCCAGGAAGCCTCCGCAGGAATGCAAACACGTGTTGGTCATCTGAAGTATTTATCCACTGGGCAGGAGCACCGCTTTTCCCATTCCAGAGAGCCCTGTTAGCTTGCTTGAGATGAAGCAGGCGGGAGTATATCTCGGCAAGCGGGTGCTTGTTCCAAGCAATCTCATCCTTGTCAAAGAAGGCAAGCCGTTTATTAAGACCAGCCTCTTGCCCACTGTAGATAAGAGGAATGCCATCAAGCGTCAGGGTGAGGATTGCAAATGTTGTAGCACCTTCACCGAATCTTTCAAATACAGTTCCATTCCAAGAATTCTCATCATGGTTGGAAGTGAAATAGAGACGGTAAGCATCAACTGGAAAAACACCTGACCGCTGAAGATAGACTCCAATTGATGAAGCTGGTAGAACACCCTTCGCCACCTTTATCATTAGACGATACAGATCCCAGCCATAGGTGGCATCGAAGGCGGCCTCATGAGCCTCGGGCGCCTCCCACTCGGCAAGCAGGAAAACAGGCTTTATAGTCTCGAGCTGCTCCCTTGCCATCTCCCAGAATTCGAGCGGCACCATTCCAGCCACATCACATCTGAATCCATCAACTCCAATCTCTTCCACCCAGAACTTCATTGCGTTGATCATGTAGTCCCACAGGTCCCTATTGGAATAATCGAAGTCAACCACATCCGACCAGTCGGGAACCGGAGAAACAAGATTCCCATATCGGTCTCTGGTAAACCAGTCAGGGTGCTCAGTGACCAGCGAATTGTCCCACGCGCAGTGATTGGCAACCCAATCGATTATCACGTACATACCGAGATCATGAATCCTCTCGACCAGATGCTCGAAATCACGCAGTGTGCCGAATTCTGGATTGACATCGAGGTAATCCTTGACCGAGTAATAACTCCCGAGCGAACCCTTGCGTTTGATCTCGCCAATAGGGTGAATTGGCATGAACCAGAGTATACTGACCCCCATATCTTTAAGCCGAGGAAGATGTTCCTCAAAAGCTGCAAAAGTGCCCTCAGGTGTATACTGCCGTACATTGACCTCATAAATCGAAGCGTTCTGTGACCACGCGGGATGTTGCAGACCTGTTGCTGGCCTGGAGAGTGCTTGAGAAACAAGGACGACGATCAGGATTGCAAACACAACAGCCATCGCCAAAGAAGCCTTGGACCGCTCCTTTGGTTGCCATGATAGCCTGCTTATCACAAGGTTCCTCCTGTCATAATGCTTGTACCCTATCTTACTCGTCTATGGCTCCGAGATCAATCGTTGCAGGTGGAGACCTTCACTTAAATGGCAACAGCAGTGGAGCGCACTCTTCCGAAGCTTATAATCTTCCTCAGAAGATCAAACCAAAAAGGAGCACCAAGCGAAGTGGCAAGCGCAGTTGCGGTGAGTCCCAAAATTTTAAGAACCCAGTCTGATGGCGTCCTCGGGATGTGGCGAGGATCATCGGCAGCCAGCGACCACCATATTGGCAATCTGAGCTCGCTCATCTCGATAATTGCCATAGCAGCAGCAAGAGCTTCGGATGATATTTCCTCGGAAGCGTCGCTTTCAACGTCTGCAAGGAATTGCTCAGCCGCAAGCCTTAATGTATGACGCACTTGCGAATCGCTCCACAAAACATCGCAGACGGAGATCGTATCAATGTTGAGGAGTGCAGCCACAAGCAGACTGGCAACGAAAATCCGCTGTTGAATCATCGATTTATATGCCTGTCGCAAGCTTTGCATTATCCCTTCAAACCAGAGACTGATGCCGTCGAGGGCGTCTTTGAGACTATTGCCAGCCTGTGCTGCTATGGCTATGAGTGCGTTCCTGGTTGCATCGGGGCACGTTTGGGACTCTCTGATCACCTGTTTAAGCTCCTCAATTGAATCAGGGAACCTGCTATCGGGCCTGCGTATGATGTCGATCAAGGCAATTGTGAACCACTTTGGAGGAATGTTCGGTGGAAGCCGAAGCTTGCCTTCACCGACCAGGGGTCTTATCAGAGGATGGTCATAAAGGTGGCGGCTGAGAGATGACGTCTTGCCTTCGTCGAGAAGTTGCTGAAGCCAGCTACTGAGTTTGTGGGCTCGCCAACCCAGCCTGCGAGACAACCATTCGACAAAAGTCGATATCAGCAGACTTAGCAGAAGGTAAATGAAAAAGACACCAATGATCACACCCAGGATGTCTGCAAGCATCAGTCTTCCCTCAAGGAAGTCCTCATGTTAGAACCTTTGTTATTCTTTCGAGTGCCCAGTCGATCTCCTCCTGATCTATCACCAATGGTGGAGCGAATCTAATAACCTGCTGATGCGTCTCCTTTGCGAGGATACCCAGCTCCATGAGTCGTTCGCAGAAGGGTCTTGCAGTCCCCGAGGATTCTTTCACCTCAATACCTATCAGCAGCCCTTTCCCTCTGACCTCCTTTATATGAGGTGATTGGATAGCTCTAAGTCGCTCGATGAAATAGCTACCGGCCTGTGCTGCTCTCTCATCAAGCCTTTCCTCAACTATTACCTTCACGGCTTCACTACCGATTGCGCAGGCGAGTGGGTTACCGCCAAAGGTGCTACCATGATCCCCAGGAGTGAAGACTCCCATTATGTCTTTGCTGGCGAGAATACCCGAGACGGGATATAGCCCACCACCGAGAGCCTTACCAACAATGAGAATGTCGGGCTTGATACTGTCATATTCATAGCAGAACAACTTGCCTGTTCGACCAAGTCCGGTTTGAATTTCATCAAGCATAAGTAAGACATTGTTTTCTTTACAGATTCTGGCAGCTTCCCCAATGTATCCCTCGTGAGGGACGATTATCCCTGCCTCGCCCTGGATAGGCTCGACCAGGAAGCCAACTGTACTTGGACCAATCGCCCTCTCGAGGGCTTCCAAATCGCTATAGGGAATCATCTTGAAGCCAGGTCCGAATGGTCCGAAGCCATCACGATACTGGTGCTCAGATGAAAAACCAACGATCGTGGTGGTTCTACCATGAAAATTGTTTTCGCAGACAATTATTTCAGCCTTGTCAGGCTCAACACCCTTTATCCGGTAGCCCCACTTTCTTGCCGCCTTAATAGCTGTTTCAACGGCCTCGGCTCCAGTGTTCATCAGCAATACACTTTCTTGCGATGAGATCTTGCATAACAACTCACAGAAGGGTCCAAACTGGTCATTGTGAAAGGCTCTTGAGGTGAGTGTTAATCGTTCCATTTGCCGCCTTGCTGCATCGACAATCCTTGGATGGAGATGACCCTGGTTGAGCGCTGAGTAGGAACTTAACATATCCATGTACTTCTTGCCTTCAACATCCCAGACCCAGACACCACTGGCCTTTGAAATTACAACCGGGAGAGGATGATAGTTGTGAGCGCCATGGGTTTCTGCAAGCTTGATCAGATCACGAGAACTCAGCTGTTGGGTATCCACACCGACCTCCTTGCTAACAGACCATCGCAACTCTATGCTCGAACAATCCGATGCGTGGCTATTCCTGTTTGCTTCTGGCTTCTATCTTCTTTTCAACCTCACGGAGAGTCTGGCGAAATTCCTTGTTACTGGGTTCGAGTTCAACCGCCTTTCTCAACTCAGTGACCGCCAACTCGAGCTTACCTTGAAGATCATAAACCATGCCCAGCCTCCAGTGGGCTGATGCCCAGCTAGGTGCATTCTGGCGTGGGGGGATTTCAAGATAACGCTTGAAGCATGCTTCCGCTTCTTCGAGATTCTCCCCCATCAAGAGATAGATCTTACCAATTCGGAAGATGGCAGTCATAGCATCGGGTTTGAGCTTGACGATATCCCTGAATACGCCTAACGCCTCCTCAAGCCGCTCATGCCGCTCATAGAAATAGCCGAGGGCATACCTCGCATAATAGGCAGATGAAGTATCAATGCGAACGGCGGTCTTCAGAGCTCCCTCGGCCTTGTCAAGATCACCATCGTGCTCCCATATACCTGCCCAGGCATAGGCACCGTAAAGCGAGTCCTTAGCCTCTATCGAGTGGGCAAGCTCCATGCTGCGGTCTTTGTCGCCGCCAGCAAGACCGGGTGCAACAGCAAGATACATGGAGAGTTCAAACATGGCATCGATATTTGTCGAATCAAGCTCGACCGCCTTTTCGTATTGTGATTTTCCCTTTCTCGCATAGCGGAAGGCATTGATTATATTGGACTCCATTGCTTTGGCAAGATAGGCTCTTGCAAGCCAGAGATGATACTGCGAGTTGGCGCCATCTATCTCGATGGCACGCTCCGCATACTTGATTGCTTTGCCATGATCCTGCTTATACAGGCAGACCTTGGCCAGAAGAAGGTAGGCTTCACCGTTATCGGCATCATTTTCAATCACCTGCTGAAGCAGGCTCTCAGCTTCAGAGATCTTGCCGTCTTCAAGCAAGTCACGGGCTTGTTCAACAATCGGTTGACCTGCAAGGGAAGTGAGATGCAGGCCGAAAACTGTCGCAATTGCTACCACCGACACTGCTAAAAGGTGCGGATAGCATGAGCCGCTCCTGGCCTTGACTCTTAGCGTCATCCTTACCCAAGCCTCAAAAAGATTACCTTAACTGCTACAGGTACTACGTCCTCGTTGCAAGATCAACCAGTGTGGGAACCCGTCTGTTGATAAGGAATTCTTTCAGCACGCTGATCAAGAATTCATGTTCTTCCAGGAAGGGAAAGTGTCCACTCTCATTGAAAACCACCGCGTTCGAACCGTCGATACCATCGGCATATGCCATCTGGTCACGTACAGGCGTCAGCAGGTCGTGCCTGCCTATGACAACCAGACACGGCATGTCGATCTCACCGAGCACTGGAATCAGATCAAGGTTACCCAGCTCTCCCCCCAGTCTTAAGTTCACATCCGGTGCCAATCTCAGGGAAGCAAAATCGATACTACGGCGAACCCTCTGGTTGTGAAACAATCCCTCAAGCATGAGGCGCATTACGCGCCTTCTCCGCTCAAGAATACTCAGGCTGGGGTGGTCGAGAAGTTGATCGATTTGGAGATTTGCCTTCACTGAAAGCTTTTCAAGCAGGCTCGGTCGGAGTGGATCAGGCTTAAACGGTGAAATAGGAGTGATGAGAACCAGAGCATCTACATACTCTGCATACTTACGAGCATACTCTATGGCGATCACCACACCCCACCCATGAGCTGCAATCGAGAACCTACCCAGATGAAAACTCTTCCTCAGAGCTTCAAGATCTTCAACATTATCAGCAATCGTCAGGGGCGTCAGAGGTGTCAATGGCTCAGATCGCCCGCAACCGCGTTGATCATAGTAGATCACCGTCATCTCGGAGGCCAGATCATCAAAACCCCTGTACATGATTGACTTCTCATAGCCGGGCCCATCATGGATTACAATCAAAGGTGCGCCGCGCCCAACCACTCTGTAAGACAGCTTAACATCCTTACCCGCACCCATCCCAAGGCGCACATCGAGTGTAGAGCATGTCGCCAGGAACAGGATACTAAGCCCAACAATAAAAAAGGTGAATTTACTCAGCATGGCACTTTAACCCTGTCTGCATAGGATTCTGCCATGGAAAGGCGAGGATGTCAACGGTCAGAAATCCTCATCTCCCGGGCGTAGTCTGGAAACCTTGACCCAGGGGCGTTCCTCCTCGACCGCCATTTTGCTAAGCTTCTCAACAGCCTCGTCATCGAGCTCGCCCTTTTCAATCAGCTTGGCTAAACTGACTGGACTGAGGACTGAGACGCGTTC
>JALGWB010000127.1 GCA_025774405.1 bacterium | reverse complement strand
CAGAAAATACATCGGCGCGTCGAGGAAGAGCGGGTTTGTTACGGCGATAACAATCATATCGGTTGCAGGCGTCGCACTCGGTGTACTGGCACTCATAGTTGTGCTTTCAGTGATGAATGGTTTTGAGACGGAGGTACTTGATCGCATCATCGGAACCAACGCACATGTCATCGTGAGGCGTGATGATGGAATCACCAATCCTGACAGTATAGGCGATCTGATCTTGAATCTGCCGAAAGTCGAAGGAGTTGCCCCATTTGTTCTGGACAAAGCAATGGTGATATCTGCCAGCGGTACAGATGCACTTTTTCTCAAGGGTGTTGACCTCGACAGAGAGAGCTCGGTTTCGGAACTGCAGACCTATATCAGACCAGAAGGCTTCAGGTTCGAATCTGGTGGGGACAATCTTGCCAGCATAGTGGTTGGTAAGGAGCTTGCTTATGGTCTTCGGATATCAATCGGTGACACCATCGTACTGGCGAGAGCCGATATCTCACCAGCGGCTCCACTTGGTATCGTTCCGAAGTTTGAGCGTTTTGTCGTTGGCGGTTTCTTTGATTCTGGTATGTATGACTATGATGCCGGCTTCGCTTTCATTGACATCGTCAGGGCTCAGGCATTTTACGGCTTGGGCAACAAGGTGACTGGATTGAGTGTAAGGGTCGATGATAAGTTTGATGCTCCGGCTGTTGGGCAGGCTATTGCCATGATGCTCGGAAGTGGGTTCGGTGTCAGCGATTGGATTCATCTCAACAGGAGCCTCTTCAAGTGGATGAATATGGAGAAGAGGGTTATGTTCATAATCCTCAATCTGATAATCCTGGTCGCTGCCTTCAACATCGCAAGTACTCTGATAATGGTTGTTCTCCAGCGCACGAGGGATATCGGCATTCTCAGGTCGATGGGCGCCACTGCTCGCTCTGTGATGCGTATATTCATGCTTCAGGGTGTAATGATTGGTTCAATAGGGACCGCTGTTGGTGTCATTGGCGGAGTAGTGCTGGCAAGGGTAATTGACAAGTATGAGCTGATCAAGCTACCCAGCGATGTGTATTTCATCCAAACTGTGCCCGTCTTGCTCAAACCGGTTGATGTTATCACAATTGGTGTTGTGGCAATGCTGGTATGTTTTGGAGCGACTATCTACCCAGCCTGGCGAGCTGCCAGGTTGGTTCCGGTAGAGGCTATTCGGTATGAGTGACATCCAGACTGTCCTTGAAGGCCACAGCCTGAGGAAATCTTATGTATCAGGCAGTGATACAATAGAGGTTCTCAAGGGGGTTGATCTAACCTTGGCGAGGGGGGAAATAATTGCTGTTGTCGGACCATCAGGTGTAGGCAAGAGCACATTACTTCACTTGCTGGGAGCCCTCGACAAGCCTGACTCGGGCGAGATCTACGTTGACGGGGTTGATGTTCTTTCACTTTCAGAGGATGACATATCTGCCTTCAGAAACAAGCGCTTTGGATTTGTCTTCCAGTTTCACCATCTACTACCTGAACTCACGGCCCTCGAGAATGTAATGATTCCCTGCATCATCGCAGGTATGAAACCCGCTCAGGCCGAAAAACTTGCAAGCGAAATCCTCATCAACAATGTGGGTCTCGGAGGGAGACTTGAGCATCGACCCAGAGAACTCTCCGGTGGTGAGCAGCAGCGCGTGGCTGTAGCCAGAGCCCTCGTCATGAACCCCCTGGTCGTGCTTGCAGACGAACCATCCGGTAACCTTGATCCCGACAGCAGCAAATCGCTCCATGACCTTATCTGGGAACTCAGAGATAGACTTGGGCAGAGCTATGTGATAGTCACTCATAATCTGGATCTGGCGCGAAGATGCGATCGCGTACTAAAACTATTTGACGGCGTTGTTGAGGAAGTTAAGATATAATAGAGGGGGCGAAGATGCTTTGTGATAATTGTGGCAAGGAACCAGCAAGAGTCCACTACAAGGAGATGAAGGATAACGAGATAACAGAGCTACATCTTTGCGAGAAGTGTGCTCTGGAGAAAGGGATCCAGCTTCCGCACAAGAAGCAACCTTTCATGATCTCCAACATCCTGGCGAGTATGGCAGAGGAAGTGGGCTCCGATATCATAAGGTGTAAAACCTGTGGGCTTACCTACAGGGAGTTCCGTGAGTGTGGTCGGCTTGGCTGTGCTGATTGTTATGAGGCGTTCAGGGAGCAGCTCAAGCCTTTGCTGCGGAGGATTCACGGTTCCAATATCCATGTTGGTAAGAGTCCCAGGCAGAGCCAGGATGTCTTCGAGAAAAGGCGGCAGATTGAGAATCTCAAAATCGAGCTGAGTCGTGCGATTGAAAGAGAGGATTTTGAGAAAGCTGCTGAAATCAGAGACAAGATCAAGGAGCTTGAGAAGGGTGAGGGGGTCGCTGGTGACAATTGAGCAGATGGCAAAGAATCCCAGTCCATGGTTAGCCGCCGAAGGTGAGCTTGCGCAGTCGGTCGTGAGCAGCCGAGTCAGACTTGCGCGCAACATCGAGGGGCTGCCATACGCTCACAGAACCAGTGAGGAGCAGCTTAAGCAGTCGCTTTCTCTTGCTCGGCAAGCAATCGCAGGTGCCAATAGTCTCAAGACCGGGACTTTCATGCTGATGAGTGACCTCGATGATCTTGATCGACAATTCCTGGTTGAACGCCATCTCATTAGCCATGAGCATGCTGAGAATTCACCAACTCGCGCCATAGCGATCGGCGAGAATGAGATGATAAGCGTTATGATCAATGAGGAGGACCATCTCAGACTCCAGTCGATTCAATCAGGTTTTCAGGTGATGGAAGCTTGGCGGCTGGTTGATCGCCTTGACAACGAACTCGACTCAAATCTCAAGTATGCCTTCTCATATGAGTGGGGCTACCTTTCAGCCTGCCCAACCAACACCGGTACAGGGCTGAGAGCGTCGATGCTTGTCCATCTACCTGGCTTGATACTCACCAAGCAGATTGAGAAGGTCATCCATAGTATCACCCAGATGGGGCTGGCAGTCAGAGGCTTTTTTGGAGAAGGGAGTGAAGTGGTGGGCAATCTATTTCAGATTTCCAACCGCACATCACTTGGCACATCCGAGATAGATATAGTGCAGAGCCTGGAAAAAGTTGTTAGGCAGGTGCTCGAGTATGAGAAGAGGGCTCAAGATATTTTGTTAAGGAATGCACGCTTCGAGATCGAAGATAAGGTATGGAGGGCATACGGTATTTTGAAATACTGTAGAAAAGTCACATGGAAGGATGTAATGTCGTATGCCTCGGCCGTGAGATTGGGACTTTGTTTAGGGATATTGGATGGGGTTTCGGTGCCAAAGCTTAACGAGATGATATTCATGACTCAGCCTGCTCATCTTCAGAAACAATTCGGGAGGAAGATGGATCCAGCGGATCGTGACATCGTCAGAGCTGAGATGATTCGCAGAATGCTTGCTGAAGATGGGAACCAGGCGAACAGCGGAAATGCTGCTCAGACGGGGGAGGCGAGCTGATGCACGACAAGTTCACAGACCGAGTCAAACGCGTGATGTTCCTGGCACGAGAAGAGGCTGCCAGACTGCATCATGACTACATCGGAACGGAGCATCTGCTTCTCGGAATAATCAGGGAGGGTGAGGGACTAGCAGCAACCATTCTGACCAATCTTGGACTTGACCTTGACATGGTAAGACGAACAATCGAGAGCATGGTTCCTGCCAGCAGTGGGAGCGTTACCATCGGGGAGATCCCGTTTACGCCACGAGCCAAGCATGTGCTCGAGCTGTCTGTCGATGAGGCCAAGCTTCTGGGGCACAACTATGTTGGCACCGAACATCTACTGCTTGGATTGATTCGGGAGGGAGAGGGGATAGCAGCGAGGGTGCTTACCGAGTTCGGAGCTGACAAGCGGCGAGTTCGAGAGGAAGCCCTGAAACTTTTGGGCGGCACGCAGCGCGGGCACAGAGGAAGGCAGGAAGCCAAGACTGAAACACCAGCTCTCGATCAATTTGGTCGTGACCTGACGGATCTGGCAAGGCAGGGCAAGCTGGATCCGGTTATAGGTCGTGAGGTGGAAATCGAACGGGTCATCCAGGTATTGTGTCGGCGCAAGAAGAACAATCCCGTGCTTATCGGCGAGCCAGGTGTTGGCAAGACGGCCATCGTCGAAGGGCTGGCGACAAGAATTGTCGAGGGCAAGGTTCCTGAGATCTTGAGAGATATGCGTGTGGTCGCTCTCGACCTGGCAGCAATCGTTGCCGGCACAAAGTACCGCGGCCAGTTTGAGGAAAGACTGAAGGCTATCATAAACGAGATAAGGGAAGCCCACAACGTTATCATTTTCATAGATGAACTCCATACCATCGTGGGAGCTGGTGGGGCTGAGGGTGCTATAGATGCATCCAACATGCTCAAGCCGGCCCTGGCAAGAGGTGAATTGCAGACAATTGGAGCGACAACCCTGGATGAATACCGTAAGTATATCGAGAAGGATGGCGCACTTGAGCGTCGATTCCAGCCCATCATGATCTCACCTCCAACTGTTGAGGAGACCATCGAGATCATAAAGGGCTTGAGGGATAAGTACGAAGCCCACCATCGCGTCAGAATCACTGACGAGGCTATAATTGCGGCAGTACGGCTTTCCGATCGCTATGTCAAGGACAGGTACTTGCCGGACAAGGCAATCGACGTGGTCGATGAGGCAGGAGCAAGAGCTCGACTTTCGGTCTCCTCAGTGCCACCAGATATAAGGGAGCTGGAGCGCAAGATTGAAAAGCTGGCAGCCGAGAAAGAGAGCTACATTCGCAAGCAGGATTTCGAGAACGCTGCGAGAATAAGGGATAGAGAGCGAGAGCTTAAGGCTAAACTTGATGAGATAAAGGGCAGCTGGAAACAGATAGCTGATGGTGCTGACGTTAAGGTCGAAGCTGAAGATGTCGCTTATATAGTCTCGAGGATGACAGGAATACCGATGAAGCCCTGACCGCTGTTGCCAAGGCAATAAGACGTGGTCGTGCGGGGCTCAAGGATCCTCGTCGTCCAATAGGCTCGTTCTTCTTCCTCGGTCCAACTGGTGTTGGCAAGACCGAACTTGCCAGGGCTCTCGCGGAATTTCTCTTTGGCGATGAGAATGCCATGGTAAGAATCGATATGTCCGAGTACATGGAGAAATTCGCAGTATCCCGTCTGGTTGGCGCCCCTCCGGGATACGTTGGCTATGAGGAAGGAGGACAACTGACCGAGAAGGTTAGAAGAAGACCTTACAGTGTAGTACTGCTTGACGAAATAGAGAAAGCCCATCCGGATGTCTTCAACATCCTTTTGCAGGTTCTCGAGGATGGACAGTTGACAGATAGTTTTGGTAGAGCTGTTGATTTCAAGAACTGTGTGGTCATAATGACATCCAATGTTGGCACACGGCGCATCAAGGGTGGAACCTCCCTTGGCTTCCAGCGGACAGAGAGTGATGAGTCCTATGAGCGGATGAGAGATAAAGTACTCGATGAGCTGAAACGAACTTTCAATCCTGAATTCCTGAACAGAGTTGATGAAATAATCGTGTTCAGGCCTTTGGGCATTCCCGAGATGTCTCAAGCTTGTTGTCACGCCTGAGGCGAAAGATCTTCTTATCGAAAAGGGTTATGATCCTGCCCTGGGAGCGAGACCTCTGAGAAGGACGATCCAGCGGTTGCTTGAGGATCCACTTGCTGAAGAGGTGCTCAAGGGCACTTTCAAGTCCGGATCAACGATCAAGGCGTGCCGGAAGGAGGACCTGCTTACGTTTGAGTGCAAGGCAAGGGCTAAAAAGGAAAAAGTAGCCTGCTCTAAGTCCAAGGAGAAGGATATTGACAAGAAGGAGCCAGGTAGCAAGAACCTCCCCTGAGCTGACCCGGTCCAAATTCGGTTTTTTCCTGGCTAGCATAAGCACAGTCAGGTGCATCCTGCTCGGTGTTTTGCTTTCTTATACCGTTTTTTGTATTCCTGAGCCTGCATTGGCGGTTCCCCACGAGGTCAAGGTCGCCGGAATCAAGGTGAGAGGGACATATCGGGCCTTACCAACCTCAGTCATTAATACGCTTGGGCTGTCTGAGGGTGACACCTATTCCTATCAGGAGGTTCAGGAAGCCCTTAGACGTGTCTATGGCATGGGTTTCTTCAGCGATATAAGGCTATACCTGACTGAAACCGAAGTGGGCGACTCCCTCATAGTTGAAGTGGTTGAACGACCCGTGATTGCCAGCATCAGGATTTCAGGTAACCGTAAGATCGGCAAAGGAGATATCAGGAGCAAGATACAGCTCGCGGTGGGGTCAAGATTCGACGAGAGGTTGCTTCAGAAGAGTATCCAAGCCATACGGTCTCTCTATAAGGAGAAGGGCTTCTATCTTGCAGATGTTACTTACGAGACCGTACCCACTGGCGAATATGGAATAGGTGTGACATTCAAGATCGATGAGGGTGTCAAGGTAAAGGTTGATCACATAGAGATCGACGGAAACAAGGCCCTTTCCGATAAGGCTCTCAAGAAGATCATGGAAACGAAGGAACGTGGCTGGTTTTCTGGTAAGGATTATAACCCTGAAATCCTTGAAGAAGATCTCCAGCGAATCGTTGAACGCTATCGTGATGAAGGTTTCATGCAAGCCCGTGTGGTTGACCACAAAGTCGAGATAGATAAGGCCAAGAGGGCCGCAGAGATCAAGATAAGAGTTGAGGAAGGGCCAAGGGTCTACGTCAGTAAGATCGGACTAAAACTTGAAGGTAGCGAAGACCTTCCAAAGGAACTCAACGAGCACATATTCGAACAGGCCATAACTCTTGAAGAAGGTCAGCCCTACAGTCAGAGTGAATATGATCATACCCTTCAGAATCTCTACTCCATTCTCGGCGATCAGGGCTTCATGTACGCCAGGGTTGAACCAAGTCAAACCTTCAGGGACGACAGTCTTGCATTGACCTTCAGAATTGACCCTGGACGTGCTGTGAGGGTTCGTAAGATAATCATCGAAGGCAACGAAACAACCCTAGAGAAGGTGATACGCCGGGAACTGGTGATTCACCCTGGTGATATCCTCAGAAGATCCTTTCTTGAGCGCAGTCAAAGAGAGGTCTTCAATTTGGGCTATTTTGAAGATGTTCAAATAGGCTCAAGAGTTGCCAATGAAGATGGTGACCTCGATCTGGTCTTCAGAATAAAGGAGCGACAGTCCGGGATCGCCAACGTTGGTGCCGGCTACAGTGAGGAATTTGGGCTCACCGGCTTCGTCGAATTTGCCCATAACAACGTGGGCTTCTATCGGAAGTTTCCATTTCTCGGCTTGGGCAAGGGGCAGACCCTGAATCTCCGCTGGGAGTTCGGTAAGCTCGATCAGATTGATCTAAGCTACCGTGACCCGTGGTTTCGCGATCGTCCCATACTTGTGGGCTTTGATGTCTATGACACGCGAAGGGAATACGACACCTACACCGATAAACGTGGGGGGTTCGGTGTAGTGCTGGGAAAGCGAGTAAAGTTCATCGACTATTCGCGATTCTACGTCCGCTACAGCTTTGAGCATCGGGAGATAGAACCCGATGAAACCAAAGCAAGCGAGCTTGTAAAGAGCCAGGCGGGGAAGCGAATTACCTCAAGTGTAATCCTCAGCTTCATTCGCAATAGTGTCGACAATCCCTTCTTTCCCAGATTCGGCAGCAGGACATCGATGACATGCGAGTGGGCCGGTGGGTTGCTCGGCGGTAGCACCTGTTATCAGAGCTACATAGTCGATAATTCGAACTTCATCGCGATTCCCATCTTGAGATCGGCTTTGGTCTTTAAGATCAGAACTGGTATTGTTGACGAATTGGGTAGTAATGGCTACATTCCAATTTATGAGCGATTCAGACTTGGTGGTTCAACCATTGACGGTGTGCGGGGCTATGGAGATCGTGAGATCGTGCCTCAGGGAAATGCCATAGATGAAGGTGGGCGCTTCATGTTAATCGGAACCCTTGAATACAGGATTCCAATTGTCGAGAACAGGGCTCATATACTTGTCTTTGCTGATGCTGGCAATACTTGGAATAGCTTTAGGGCTGCTCGTCCTGGGCAACTTAAGCGGTCTGCAGGCGTGGGCTTTCGCATAGAGATACCTATGATGGGTCAGCTTGGGTTCGATGTTGGCTATGGCTTTGACAGAGAGGATACCTATGGTGGACCTGGCTGGGAAACCCATTTCCAATTCGGAACCGCCGGTTACTAGTTCTGGAGGGATTTGAGATGGCGAAATGTAGCTTTGTTCTGCTCCTTGTGCTGTTGATTCCACTTGCAACCCTCAGTGCACAGGAGAAGGTCGGTTTTGTTAACGCCAGCCAGATCTTCGAGCAGTATTCTGCTGCACGTGAGGCAGAGGAAACCTACCAGCGCGAAATGGAAGAGCTGAACAGACAGGTAGCCGAGATGGAGAAGTCATTGCAGGCGTTGGCTGACACTCTCAAGTATGAAAGGTATCTGTTCAGTGAGGCACGTCTTAAGGAGAAACAGCAGGAACTTGAACGCCGACAGCAAGCGTATCTTAAATTCAGACAGGATGCCGAAGCAAAGGCGGCACAAAGGAATGAGGAGCTGTCAAAACCGATAATTGAAGCGATTCAGGAGGCAACCAGGAAGGTCGCAGAACAGGAAGGTTTTGACTTAGTGCTGGACTCTGGCCCAGGGATTGTGGTTTACTCAAAGCCTGAACTGGACCTTACAGATAAGGTTCTACAGCTTCTGGAGGAGTCACGAAGCACTTCCGAGTAGGAAGAACATCTGAAATATGGAAATAAGACTTGATGAATTAGCCAGGATTGTTGGGGGTGAGATCTCAGGCGATCCTTCTGTTGTCATTACGGGAGTTGCAGGCATAAGGGAGGCTCGTCCGGGTGACATTACTTTCCTGGCTGATCCACGCTACGGCCGCTACCTTGAGTCCACAGCCGCTTCAGCAGTGATTGCGCCACGGGATACTGCCAGGACCTCCAAGCCTCTGATCATCTGCGAGAATCCGTATCTGAGTTTCATAAAGGCAGTTGAATATTTCTTCCCCGATAGAAACTCATATCCTCGTTCTGTACATCACTCTGCAATCGTTGCTGACAGCGCGAGAATAGGTAAGGGGGTAGCAATTGGAGCCTGTACCATCATAGAGGAAGACGTTGAGATTGGCGACAATAGCCTGGTGCTAGCTGGAACATTTGTCGGACGAAGAACATCCATAGGTAGCAACTGTCTTATCTATCCGAATGTGACAATCAGGGAGGAGACCAGGATTGGCAATCGTGTGATTATTCATAGCGGCGCGGTGATCGGAAGCGATGGCTTTGGCTTTGTCAGGGATGGAGAGATCTACAGAAAAATACCTCAGGTTGGTAATGTGGTCATCGAGGATGACGTTGAGGTAGGTGCCAATGTCACCATAGACAGAGCCACAACCGGTACTACCTATATTGGTAGGGGAACAAAGATCGATAATCTGGTACAGATTGGTCACAACGTGGTTGTCAGGGATAACTGTATCATCGTTGCACAGGTAGGGATTGGTGGGAGCACGGAGATAGGTGCAGGGGCAACCATTGCTGGTCAGGCTGGGATCATCGGGCATGTCAAGATAGGTGAAGGATCTGTTGTGGCAGCTCAGGCTGGGGTTGTTGGCGATGTTGCACCTGGGGCCATGGTCTCAGGCTACCCGGCTCGTAACCATAAGCAGGCTAAGAAGATATATGCGAGTCTTCAAAAGCTACCTGACCTTTTGAAGCGCGTCGCCGAGTTAGCAGAACGTGTTGCCAGACTGGAGAGAGGGCGGAGGTCATGAGCTCCAAACAGATGACCATTGCCAGGGAGGCATCGTTTGCAGGAATTGGTTTGCACAGCGGCAAGCCGGTTGCGATGACATTCAAGCCGGCTGGGATAGATTCAGGCATCAGGTTCATCCGGACTGATCTGAACGGCAAACCCGAGATAAGGGTGAGTGTAGCAAATGCGGTTCAAAGCAAGGAGATCTCAAGGCGAACGGTTCTTGGGAAGGACAACATTCACGTGAGTACGGTCGAGCATGTGCTTGCTGCTGTGGTCGGACTTGGCATAGATAATCTCACCATTGAACTTGACGGCCCTGAGATTGCAGAGCCTGATGGTTCAAGTTCGCCCTTCGTTGAGATCCTGAAGCAAGCCGGATTGGCTGAGCAGGATGCTCCCAAACGGTATATCGAAGTTAAATCACCTGTTTCTGTCTCAAGCGACGGCTCTGAGCTTGTAGCCCTTCCATACGACGGATTGCGAGTGAGTTTCACTATTGATTTTGCTCATCCTTTGATTGGAACTCAATATGCCTCGTTTGAGATAACGGCGGATGTCTTTGAGAAGCACCTTGCGCCTGCAAGGACATTCTCTTTGGTCGCTGATGTTGAGATGCTTAAGAAGCATGGTCTTATCAAGGGCGGGAGTCTGAAGAATTCAATTGTTGTCGGTGACAACGGCATCCTTAATGAAGAGCCCTTGAGATTTCCCGATGAGTTTGTCAGACACAAGATACTTGATCTGATTGGCGACCTTGCCTTGCTGGGTGCCCAGCTTAAAGGGCATATCATTGCTCTGAAGTCGGGCCACGCTTCGAACATTCAATTGGTGAAAAGGCTACATGAGAACTTCCAGGTCGCGAGGAAGGCCTTCTCAGGACGTCATGTCAGAGACGTTCCGTCGATGTTGTCGATTGAAGAGATCCAGGAGATAATGCCGCATAGATACCCGTTTCTGCTGGTCGATCGCATCGTCGAGCTCGAAAAGGGCAAGCGGGTTGTCGGAATAAAGAATGTCACCATCAACGAACCATTCTTTGCGGGACACTTTCCTGGTCATCCGATAATGCCCGCTGTACTCATAATAGAGGCAATGGCGCAAGTCGGCGGCGTGCTTCTTCTAAGCATGGTTGAGAATCCGAAGGCCAAACTGGTCTACTTTATGGCAATTGACAAAGCCAAGTTCAGAAAGCCTGTATTCCCCGGTGATCAAATTCGTTTCGAATTGGAGATGAAGAAGCTTATGCTCAGCTCCTGTAAGATGAAAGGATATGCCTATGTGGATGGCAAGCTTGTTGCAGAGGCTGAGCTTCTCTCAGTTCTGATGGACAGGGATGAGGTAAGGAGAAAGGGTCTCAACAGGTGACGCATAGCAAGAAGCGGGTCAATCCGACAGATGAGGTGGCAACTTCTGGGCGGATCCATCCAGCTGCTTACGTTGATCCACGTGCTGAGCTGGCTGAAGGTGTTTCAGTGGGTCCCAACACCGTCATAGGACCCCGTGTTAAAGTAGGTGAGCATACGGCAATTGGTGCCAATTGCCTGATAGAAGGCTGGACGACCATCGGCTCAAACTGCCGGATATTTCATTGCGTGGTGATTGGTGCCGAACCTCAGGATTTTAAATATCGCGGTGAACGCAGTTTTGTCAAGATAGGCAATGGGAATACGATCAGGGAGTTCGCAACGATCCACCGTGCAACGGGTGAGGACGAAGTTACGATTGTCGGCGATGACAACTATATCATGGCTTACGCTCACATTGCTCATAATTGCAGGATCGGCAACAAGATAATCATCAGCAACGCCGTCAATATGGGTGGTCATGTCACCATTGAGGATTGCGCTGCTATCAGCGGCCTGACTGCTATTCATCAGTTCGTCCGCATCGGTTGCTACTCCTATACCGGCGGTGGCTCCCGTGTACCGATGGACATCGTGCCCTATATCCGTGTAGCCGGTAATCCTCCTGTGGTCAATGGATTGAACACCATCGGGCTCGGGCGCCATGGTTTTCCGCGTGAGACTATCCGCATCCTGAAACAGGCATACAAGCTGATCTTCAGATCAAAGCTCAATGTTTCACAGGCAATTGAAAGAATAAAGGCCGATCTTCCGAAGATACCTGAGATAGAGC
>JALGWB010000003.1 GCA_025774405.1 bacterium | reverse complement strand
ATCTTCTCTGTACTGCTCTGCCAATCACCCAGATAGCGCTCGTAGCCGCCCCCTATCGAGACAGGCCAGTCCGCAAGGGGAAGCTTGCAGGTCTGGTCACTTGCTTGAAGCTGTGACGCTGCAAAAGCGCCTAAGCCAAGCGCAACGACAAGAAGTCCCATACGAGTTCTCATGATGAACCTCCGTCGAATGGGTTTCAATATACCCCCCGCTGTTCCTGTAGGCTTCATCCAATGAGTCAAGATCCAGGTCTTCTCGTCCAACAAACTCGAGTTGATATAGGATTATACCTACCTTCTCCCCGGAGGCTTGTCCAATGTCATTGCAACAAGCCCACGCTGCATCATCGTCCGCTCCATACAGCAGACTGACCAGTGTCCGGCCATTGCATCACAGTCGATGACGCATGCTCAAGGGTTTTCAAGTTGAAATCTAATGATAACACGCTCCTTGGGGAGGGCGATGCTGCCATTGTCTGCCCGTGTGCAGGATTCATCAGCGAGAACGAATGTGCTGCCTGCAACATCAGGTGTTGCATGCCAGGCTCGACCAGACGCACCAGCGGGAGAAGAAATCAAGACCGCAGCTCTCCTCATCTGCGAAGACCTCCGCTCTCCACTTTCTCCCAGTTTACCAATGTTTGTGATTTTCCTCAAGATTGTGGAAGGGCAGCAGCGGCAAGCCAGCATGCAGCCACCGATCGGGTGATCCAGCGAACTTCAGATTGGGACGTGAGATGCCGTTCAGATAGCCAGGTGCAAAATCCAGACTCAGGCTATGGGGGATTTGTAATCTTGAGCGGCCAGTCCAGGCCACCTCGAAATTGGCATTGACGTTCCGTACATAGGGTGCTATAATACGTGATCATCGCAGGATTTCGGTTGTGGGAGCGTGGTCGATGTGGTGTGCCGAGGAGGTTACGTAGGCTTCTCCCATTGGATTTATTCCTTCCCCGGATCGATCATCTGCGCAGACCTCACCCGCAAGGCCGGCCGATCGCCGAGCGGGTTCTGCCATGCAGCGAACCTGGTTTCAGTTCTGACCAGTTTTCCTTCCAATAGTCGTTCTGTGGCATTCCAGATGTGTCTTTCGAGAAAGGGGTGAGTGGTCATGTCAAGAGCAACCATGTCTCTGTCTTGCCTTGCTTTTATTGTGTGCCTTGCAGCTACAACTTCAGAAGCAGCGATCCTCCACGTTCCGGACGATCATCCCAGTATCCAGGAAGCACTCAATGCAGCAAATGCTGGAGACACCGTACTTGTTGAGCACGGGACATATCAAGAAAACATAATGTGGCCAGACACGCCGAGCATAAAACTCTTTGCAAACGAAGCCGCGCCGCCAGAATCCACAGTCATTGAGCCAATCCTTCTGCCTTCACCAGTCATCACAATTGCACCGCCTATTCTACCAAGCCCCATTGATTCAACTACAATCATAAGAGGCTTCATCATAAGAAATGGGCATGCCATAGACGGTGGTGGAATCTATCTCCGCAATGCTTCCCCAACAATTGGAGACAAAGTTTGCGGCAATCTCTTCGAGAACAATTATGCGGATCAATATGGTGGGGCGATATTTTGCGAATCCTCCCAACCAATCATCCAATTCAGCAAATTCGAGGGTGATTCCGCTCTGTATGGTGGCGCCATTGCAGCCGTTGATAGCGCAATTCCAAGGATTCTTGAGGATACAATCAGGGTGTGCATTGCCCAGGATGGCGGTGGGATTTATTGCAGTGACAATGGCTATGTGATTGAAACTGAGATAGAAGAGTGCACAGCTACGTCAATGGGTTCAGCCTTACACATGAGTGGTGCAGGTGTGGTCAGGGGTTGCACAATTGCCCTGAATTCGGGTCGAGCGGTCTTCTGCAATGGATCGCTAGAAATACAGTCCAGTTACATAGCGCAGAATGGCGGTGGAGTAATTGAAGTTGCAGTAGGTACAACTGCCTACATAGATTCGAACACCATTGAGGGCAATTCGGCTCCAGATGGACCAGCCATATATTCTCACGGTGGAACTGTGACAGCCAGACACAATAACATAATCAATAATTCTTGCCTTACTGCAAAGGGGACCAAGCAGGCATATATGCCAGGAGCAATTCATGTTGAACACGGGACGGCAGTCATTGAGAATAACTCAATAACTGGCACCATTGATTTACTTGCCGCTGGCATCTCGGTTTGTGATATTGGGGGATCGATTTCCAATAACAATATCCACGACAATTACGCAGGGGTATTTACCTGAGGGCAAGTTCGCGCCGCAGTTTACGGCGACACAGTAAGCTCGAACATTTATTACGGATTCTTCATTTCTGGATACTCAACCGCCAGCGTCTCCCAGACTGATACACTCATTATCCAGTATTGTTCAGTAACAGGCAACGACTATGGAATTGCCCGAGGATCGGGAGCACAGCCAGTCCGCGGAACGTGGTGTCAGTTCAGTGAGAACCTGAGCTTTGGTGTTTACAATGATGCACCTGATCCTGAGATTGACGCGCGCCTTTGCTGTTGGGGACATCCGACTGGCCCGAGTGGTGCTGGCCCCGGACTCGGGGGATGCTGTGAGTGACTATGTGCTTTACTATCCGTGGCTTGCGAATGGCACACAGATTGCCTCCTCCTCAAGACCTGATCCAACGGCCTGCAACAACTCGAGAAAGATCGTAAGAGACGAGTGTCCACCATATTACAAGGTAGTCTACAGTGACGAGATGGGTATCTGGATTACGATGACTTCTGATCCGGTCCACGGTCCCTGGACTGATCCGATCGAGATCTGGCCAGTCGATATGGCACATCATTCATCACATCCCTCGATCGCAATTGAATACGTGGACGCAGCAGGCGGAGGTGTGCCCTATTCAAGGCTTCATCTTGTCTGGAGTGAGCATATCCCAGATGAAAATCAGCCTGGTGAAATATACTATGCCTACAGTGACGATGGTGGGTTCACGTGGACTCCACCCGAGAACCTGAGTCAGTCACCTGATATGGCATCCGAGTACCCCTCAGTAGCTGTTGATGGTACAGGTGTAGCGCATGTGGTGTGGCAGGAAGTCGTGGGCTTAAGCACCGATATCTTCTATGTCAACAATTCGGTTGATGGTTGGACTGAACCGGTCAATATCAGCGCTGGGCTGCCGTTTTCATCCTGGCTACCTGCCATCGCGAGCAACTACACTTATTTCTATGGCACAATGCCACCACCCATCCCCGATGACAGAGTGCATGTTGCATGGACTGAATTCAGTGACTATGGCTCCGGGGCGACTCCCTGGATAGCCTATCGCTCCTACGACCCCTACTATGGGTGGATACCACCTCTTGGCTCGCTACCCGAGGATGCCACTCAGGGCTCAGGCGGAGCTTTCGTCAGTATCGTTGCCTATCCATCCGGTTTTGAAGTTGGCAGAGCTGCCGCAGTTGTATGGCAATGGCCGTACTATGATGAAGATCCACCATCGAGTCCATGCGGTATATGGTTCAACCAGCGAACATCGGGAGTCTGGGGTACCCTGCACCCGTCTGGGTATGGGTGCCTGAGGCTACCCCGTCCTGGTTCCCATCACTTGCCATCGAGGTCGGCCCGCTTGATCCATACATCGATGACGACACGCTCTGGTGTGTCTGGGAAGAATGGGATACACCTGAACCTGGGCGGAGCGAGATCTATTCCGCCTACTCAACTGACTTTGGGCAAACCTGGAGCTTCTATCTCAATCTTTCTCAAAGTCGTTGGGATCTTTCTCGCTATCCCAACCTGGGCTATCAAAAGGGTGTGACCTTCGAAGGACTCTACGACGTAGCCTGGACCGAAGTGCCGATGTTTGGACCCAAGCAGCCTCTTTCATACGTCTACTACATAGGTGCCACTGCACTTGAGGACTCTATCTTTGCTGGTGTCATACCTCCATCAACCATTGAAGCCTCACCTATAATTGCAACTGTGTATCCCAACCCTGCTGGCGACGATGTCACCTTTGCTGTTACCGTCACCAAGCCATCCCCGGTTCATGTTGCTATCTATGATGTCCAGGGAAGACTCGTCACTGAGCTGACAAGCCCTGAAGCCATGATCGGGACTCACCTCATCCAGTGGGACATCAAGGATAGCAATGGTCGAAAAGTTGCTGCTGGTATCTACTGGTATGCGGCAACTGGAGCGGAATCACTGACCAAGGGCAAGATTGTCATTACAAGATAGAGCATGAGGATTTTCTGGCTCCGATCCCGTGAGGGGGCGGGAGTGGGGGCTCCCGCCCTGGGGGAGGGGGTGATCTAGTCTGCGAGCGCGTAACGGGAGAAGTGAGTGGTATAGGCTACTGCCCAGGTATTGCCTTGATCATCTACGACTATGGTGTAAAGGGGTAACCATTCGCCTGTGTCGCCGTCCTCGAGGGCGATGATAAAGTCGTCGGCTTCCATTCCGTGATCTTTCATGTACTGGTCATAGACATCGAGATTGAACTTGATCATAACCGGGCCGGCGAATTGCATACCGTCCGGACCCATGTCAAAGACTGCATAGTGAGGATCATCATGGGTAATTGATATTACCACATCCTCGACAAGTGCGCCTGCAGGAATCTCAACGGCGCAGAAGTCGAGAACTACGATTCCACCCTCAGCAGCGGTGATAAGCTCACCGGCCATTTGCTCGTCATCATGCATGCCGCCGCCAAGCATTGCCAGAGCACTGCCTGGAGGAATGGGTAAGGGTGTAATCTGGTGAGTCTCAGGGGCAAGCGGATTGCTATCTCTACCACAACCAACGGTGAATACCAAAGCCAGAACAAATACGCTAACTCCCAGAGCCAGTACTTGAGTTGACCTCTTCATTCTAAACACCCCCTTGCTTTGCTTTCGGTGTCTTCTGCTTGTCACGACTTGCTGCTTCATCTTCAACTCCTTCGCTAACGTGTTCGATATCTCCATGACGCAAGGATAATGCCAGGAACGCCTCAAGCGAGATCTATCCTGTAACCCATTCTATTCCAACGGGTTACAAGTTCTCGTCTGCGTGTCCTGTGGCTGCTACCTAAGGGAAGGATCTGTAACGTGTTCGGTTCTGGTATAACAGAATGTTACAATACTACGGGTGGGCTGAGATAGTCACTCTTTCTGAACAGCGTTTCCAGAGGGCGTTCATCGTATAGCGAGCCTTCGAATCGGCTGTGATTATACCCTGCTCAACGAGTTCGACGAAGGCATCAACTATCTGGGCTTTGAAAAGGATCCCCCTGTTATTGGCGATAATCGCAAGCGTCTGCTCCTGTGACCAAGCCGGGCGGTATGATCTATCCGATGTCATAGCATCAAAGAAATCAGCGATTGCAATGATCTGAGCCCCCATCGGGATGTCATCCCCTTTAAGACCGGCAGGATAACCACTGCCATCGAATCTTTCATGATGATAGAGTATGCTTTCCTTGACCTCCCAGGGGAACTCAACTGCCGAAAGTGAAGCCACTCCCATCTCAGGATGGCGTTTGATTGACTCGAACTCAAGCGAGGTGAGCTTACCGGGCTTGTTCAGAATCTCGTCCTCCACATATATCTTGCCAATGTCATGTAGGTAAGCAGCAATCAGAATGCCTCTGACATCGTCAGCAGACAGTCCAAGCCTCTGAGCAAGCACGAGCGAATAGTATGCAACCCTGCTTGAGTGGCCCATCGTATATGGATCTTTATTTTCAACTGCCGCCCCAAGCGCCTCTATTATGTTGAGATAGAGGCGATCGAGTTTACTAACTTCAGTGCGTACACTCTCGATATCCTTTGACGCCTTGAGCCTTTCAAAGATGGACAGGCTCTTGCTGAGCAGGCTATGAGCCTCCTCATTTTTACCAGCATCCCGGCACATCAAACCAAACTCGAAATATGCCTCGGCCAAGCCCAAAGGCGACGAACAGCGTTCATTGAGCATGATGCTCTGCTCGAAATAATAGCGTGCCTTGCTCCAGTTCCTGTTCAATCTCTCAGTGATACCAAGAATCTTGTATGCCTCTGCGATTCCAAGCTGATCGTCGAGATCCCTGAGTATTGACAGTGCAAGCCTGCAATATTCCTCAGCCTGGGTTGGGGACGAAGTATCAACATGAAGTTGAGCCAGGTTGAGATAGGTAAGCGCCATCAGTTCAGACTCTTCGATTCTCGTTGATATGTGCAGACTCTTTTCATAATAGCCTGCTGCGTTTTCCCAATCGCCCTTGCTTGCGAAGCTCATGCCAAGATTGTTATAGACTTGCGCAAGTCCGATCTCATTTGCCGTACTCTCGAAATCCGGAATACACCTGAGGTATGTGCTAATGGCTCTGTCGCAGTCTCCCCGTGCGTTGTAAAGCGCTCCCAGATTGTTATGGATTTTGCCACGAAGTGCTGGTGAGGTATCCTCTATAAGGTCGAGTGCCTCGAGGTAGTGTTGCTCGGAGGTATCCCAGCTCCCTTTCTCGAAATTTACGATGCCCATAGAGTTGTGAATATCAGAGACTCCTTCAACGTTGCCGAGCTTCTCGTATATCTTCAACGCAACCTGGTAGGCCTCAAGGGCTTCATCCCATCTCGCACGTGACCTCAAGAGCCGGCCCTTTTGTTTCATCGCGTGTGCCATGACAGCCACGCAGTAGCCCCCGGCCAGAAGCCTTTCGATGGAATCTAAGACATGAGATGCCTTCTCCCATCTGCCAAGCCGGCAATAGAGATCTGAAATCCTCATTATCGCCGTTATCTCATCTCTCGGTTCCGCTCTTGATCTGCCATCGATAAAGTCATCAATGCGGCGCTTGATCCACGAAGCTATGCGATCGAGGTTCTCCATCAGATGCACCTTCTCGACGCTATCAGACGCTTCGTGTTCAAGTTGCTCAATGGCTGCAGCGACTTCTTCAGTGAGCATCGCCGTCTCTCCTCGCCGAGGTTACATCTGTTGCACTGCTATCGGCTGCGATGCCGAGTGCCTTGAGCTTACGCAAAAGCCGAGGCCTCGAAATCTTGAGCATCGCAGCAGCCCTTGACTTATTCCAGGCAGTCATCTCGAGTACTTTAACAATGGCCTGTCGCTCGATGTCATCAAGGGACGTACTCAGCGGATCAAACGAGATGGTGATTTCTCCCTTGCTCACACCTGCGTGAGCGTCGAGGGTTGTCTGACTTCGGACTCCAAGTGAGATATCACTCGGAGCTATAACATCACCCTTCGAAAGGATGACCGCCCGCTGGATAGCATTTCGAAGCTCCCTTACATTCCCGGGCCATTTACACGCAAGCAAAAGGTCTTTGGTTCTTTCAGCGAGGCGCTTTGCTCGCCGACCATGCTGCCTGCAGAACAGGTCCAGGAAATAATCAGCAAGCAGGATGATATCATTGCCACGCTCCCTCAATGGTGGAAGATGAACTGATACTACCGCAAGTCTGTAGTAGAGGTCTTCCCGGAAATAGCCATCCCGGATGGCTGCGACAAGGTCAGTATTGGTTGCAGCTATTATCTTAACGCCGACTTCGATATCCTTTGTTCCACCTAGTCTCCTGAACCGCTTTTCCTCAAGCACATTGAGCAGCTTCGCCTGAAGATTGAGGCTCATGTTGCCAATTTCATCAAGGAAAAGCGTTCCACCATTGGCCAGCTCGAGTAGCCCCTTCTTGGGTTTGCTGGCGTCAGTGAAAGCACCACGTTCATAACCGAATAACTCGGCTTCAAGCAAACTCTCAGGAATGGCACTCGAATTGATTTCCACAAAAGCCTCACCGCCGCTAAAGGCAGCATTGTGAAGAGCCCGAGCAAAGAGTTCCTTACCCGTGCCTGTTTCACCCTCGATAAGAACCGTCAGGAATGAGGCTTCTGAGATGCGTCTGCCGAGCTCGATGACTTCTCGCATCTTGGGACTCTCACCGATGATGTCATCGAAGGTTATGCTCCTTAAGAACTTGCCCCGCGATCCCCTCGAAGGTGTAGGTGTGTGACCTTCACTAAGATACGCCTGCTTGATCATGAGCCTTCCACCGGGTTTTCATGGTTAAACCCCTCTGCAATTTGTGCGCAAGGATTGTGCCAGATCGATCCAGTTAGCTACCAAATGCTGGTCAATTTGGGAGCGCTAAAACGGGAAGATCAGCCTAATAGCGAACCCGCTGGATCCGCCTGCGAGACCTGATTGCAATTTGCAAATTGTGTGAGATCGAGGGTTGCAATCCGCCGTTCACGGGCGTTCAGTGACACAAAACGAGCCAGAGTGATACCCCTCTGCAGATTCTCTCATTTCAGACTTTTTGGTGTATCTTGTTTCAGGTGTATTCCGAATGATGCGGCTTTCGTCCGAGATCGGTCTGTACGCCTTTCGCGCACATTTTTGGCTCCGACCCCTTTTGCGGGGATTTGCGGGTTTTGGCTCTGACACCGTAGGGGGTTGACTAAGCCTGGCCGTTTTGATATGGTGTGGGGGTTGCTCGGGCTAGTTGGATAATACTGCAATCCAGAAAGAGTTGGTTGGAGGGGGTTGAGGTATGCCTATAGTTGATTCCAAAACTGGAAAGATGCGCAAGGATTACACGATCGAGGAGCTCACTGAAGCAGCCCGCCGCATGAGGGGCTACAATCTGATTGCCTTGGCCTGCGCTGGATCAGGTCACTCAGGCGGCACGCTTTCAGTCATGGATATTGCTGCTGCCCTTTACCTCAAAATTGCAAGGCATGATCCAGAGAACCCCTATTGGGAGGATCGCGATCGCATAATCTGGTCAACAGGACACAAGGCTCCGGCTCTCTACATCGCCCTCGGCATGTCGGGTTATTTCCCGGTTGAGGATGTTGCAAGGCTCCGCAAGCTTTATGCTCCATACCAGGGGCATCCACACTGGAAAAAGCTTGCAGGGGTTGAGGCCTCGACAGGTTCACTCGGTCAGGGGCTTTCAATTGCCAATGGTATAGCTTTGGCAGCAAGAGTCGACAACAAGGACTATCATGTTTTCTGCCTCATGGGTGATGGCGAGCAGCAGGAAGGTCAGATCTGGGAAGCGATTATGGAAGCCGGCCACTACAGGCTTGACAATCTTACCGGTATTCTCGACAAGAATCGGCTCCAGATCGATGGTTGGGTTGAGGAGGTCATGAACATCGACCCCATCGTCGAAAAGTACAAGGCCTTTCACTGGAATGTCATCGAGATTGATGGACACAACATGAAGGAGATTGTCGAAGGACTGGAAACAGCCAAAGCTTACAAAGGCAAGCCTACACTCATCGTTGCTCATACAACAAAGGGAAAAGGCGTAAGCTTCATGGAAGATGTCGCCGGCTGGCATGGCAAGGCTCCTTCGGTCGAGCAGATGGAACAGGGACTTAAAGAGCTAGGACTCTGGGATGACATGCCGGTTAGGAAGATGTTTCAGATCGCAGCCGATTACCAGAAGGAAGCAACTGCCAGACTCGAGGCGAAGCAGCCGAAGTTCAGTCGTGATTACTTTTGGAACAAGGGTAAGCGCATGAAGGTTGAAATGCTGCCAACGCGCAAGGGCTTCGGCAAGTGCCTGTCTGAGACCGGCGATGACGAACGAGTCGTCTGCCTCGGTGCCGATATTTCAGATTCGATCACAATCAGCCAGTTCTACAAAGGCTGTCCAGGGCGTGAGCGCCGCTGGCTGAGCATGGGTATTGCAGAACAAAGTGGAACCGGGGTGGCCGCAGGGCTCGCCAAGGAGGGCAAGCTCCCTGTCTTTGGAACTTACGGTGTATTCGCTTCTGGAAGAAATCTGGACCAATTGCGGACAACTGTTTGCTATGGTGAATTCAATGTTTTCATTGCTGGAGCGCATGGCGGAGTATCGGTCGGTCCTGATGGTGCGACGCATCAGGCACTCGAAGAACTCTTCCAGACATGTGGTCTCCCCAACATGACTGTTGTGGTGCCCTGTGACTATGTTGAGACCCGACGGGCAGCGGAATATCTCCTCTTCCAGGTCAAGGGTCCGAAGTACATAAGATTTGCACGTGAAGCAACCCCTATCGTCACAAGCCTCGAAACCCCCTGGAAGTTTGGCAAGGCAAATGTCATAAGGTACCGAGGCGAGCAAGACCTGTTCATCGATGCATTTGAGCACAAGCTCGCGTCGGAATACAGGAATGAAAACGAGGATTTGAGCATTATCGCATGTGGTCCGAGTGTCCCCGAGGCTATGCGAGCTGCCTACATTCTTAAAGAGGAGTTCGATCTTGAGACCCGTGTGATAAACATGCACACTGTCAAACCCCTTGATCAGGAGGCCGTGGTCAGAGCCGCTCTTGAGACAGGCATCGTTCTGACTGCTGAAGAGCATCAGGTCGGGGGATTTGGCAATAGGGTTGCTGGAGTTGTTGTCCAGGCGAAAGAGCTATATGGTAAACCCATAATCATGGCGATGATTGGTGTCAAGGATCGCTTCGGTGAAAGTGGAGCACCCTGGGAGCTGGTCAAGGAATTTGAAGTAAGTGCTGAGCACATAGCTGCAAAGGCCAAGGAGCTCTACGATTTTGCGAGAGCCGGAGCTGAGACAACTGGCAAAGCCTGATCGAGACACGGTTGAGGTGATGCGACTGAAATTGATCATAGTTGCGGCCATCATCGCTGTTATCTGCAACGTAGATATTGCCGATGCGTCAACCACTCCACAGGTTGCAGACTCGATATCTATTTTACCTCCCAGGATAATCTCACTTAAGGACACACCCAATGATGCCGGTACAAGCATCGATATCGAGTGGGAACTTTCACCAACTGAATCCCTCATCCCAGGCATGATAATCGAATATCAAGTCCTGAGAGCTCCTTCACCCGATAGCACATTCGAACAGGTAGGATCAGTTCCCGCAGGAACCTCAACCTACACTGACGAAGGCACAATACCGAACAAGCCATATTGGTACAGAGTCGCGGCAGTCGGCAGGGAGCAGCAGGTTGTCTCCGAGATGGCAGGACCCGGCCACAGTGTCATGCAGTGGTTCGATCGTCGGCGAATCGGCGTGGCTATCTTTGTTGCGCTTACCTGCACCCTCGTAATGGTCTTTATCGAGGTTGCAAAGAGAAAAGGCAAGATGTTCTTAAGGAGACTGCCGGTCTTCGATGCCATTGATGAGGCTATTGGTCGAGCCACCGAGATGGGAAGGAAAGTGCTCTATATTATGGGTCAGATGGATGTTGATGATCCCCAGACTGTTGCGAGCATGAGTATCCTCGCTAGAGTTGCTGAAAGGACAGCTGACTACGGGACAAGACTTGACATTCCATGTGTCTGGCCAATGGCCATGAGCATGGCTCGAGAGACTGTAAAGGAAAGCTATCTCCGTGTTGGTAAGCCTGATGAATTCAACGCCAACGACATCTATTACATGACCAGCGACCAATTTGGCTATGTTGCAGGTGTGGATGGCATCATGATGCGTGATCGGCCAGCTGCCAACTTCTATCTTGGCTCTTTCTTTGCAGAATCCCTGATATTCGCTGAGACCGGCTATACTACCGGAGCAATCCAGATTGCAGGTACCGCCGAGGTTGACCAGCTACCTTTCTTTGTTGTCGCTTGTGACTACACACTGATAGGTGAAGAACTCTATGCTGCTGGAGCTTCACTCTCAGGCGATCCAATTCAGATTGGAAGCATTCGTGGTCAGGATGTCGCAAAGGCTATCTTCTTTGTCTACATAGTGGCTGGAGTCGTGCTGAAGCTCTTCGGGATAAACTGGCTTGAGACATTGCTCAAGATCGACTGACATGACAACGGTGAAGGCAGTCTTATGAGACTTCAAATTCCTCTCACCATCATACTGGTCATGGGCATCTTCACACTGGTCACGAGCTTCATCCCTGCCAAGCCCATCGCTGACGTCAACCAGATGTTTCGCAACTGGTACATCGGCATAATCACTTTCTTCATCTTTCTCGGTACTTTCAACCTGGCTCGCTCTAATGCTGAGAAGATCAAGAAGCAAGGTCGGGACTGGCAGTATTCCATAATCCTGCTTGCTTTCCTCGGCATCATGCTCTTCTTCGGCTTCTACAGGGGAAGAGCAAGTACCGAGGAAGGGCAGCCCTTCATGTATCTGTATTTCAATGTGCAGTTCCCACTTGAGTCCACCATGTATTCGCTGCTTGCCTTCTTTGTAACCTCTGCCTCCTTTAGAGCCTTCAGGGCAAGGAACAAGGAAGCGCTCTGCCTGCTCCTGGCAGCTGTGGTTATTATGCTGGGTAGGGTACCCGTGGGCACAGCCATCTGGAAAGGATTCCCGACAGTGACCGAGTGGATAATGAACTACCCGAATGCGGCTGCCAAGCGGGGAATAAGACTTGGTATCGATCTGGGGCTGATTTCAATGGCCCTGAGGATGATTCTCGGGATTGAAAGATCCTACATGCAATAGGGGTTGAAATTGGGTGTTGTTGAAAGACTGAGCCGACTCGACAGACGATACATCTTTCTCGCCGTCGCAATTGCGGTGACGCTTCCCATATTTTTCCCAATCGGCCTGCCTATCGAGGTGACGGCTCCAGTCAAACAGCTCTATGACGTGATTGAGGATTTGCCTGAGAGAGCAGTCGTTCTCATCTCGATCGACTATGATCCGTCGGGGGCACCTGAGCTTCAACCGGCCACCCTGGCCATTCTCCGCCACTGCTTCAAGCGCAACCTGAGAGTACTGGTATTGGGCATGTGGGCACCCGGTGTGCCGCTCGGCATGAAGGCGCTCGAGGAAATTGCTGAAAACGAGTTTCACAGGCAATACGGTATTGATTATGTCAACTTTGGCTACCGCCCAGGTGGCGCCATCTTCCTGATAAATCTGGGAAGGGATGTTCATGATGTCTGCCGAACTGACGTCTACGGAACCCCGGTTGAGGACCTTCCGATGATGGATGATGTCCACTCGGCAAGCGATATAGCCCTTGTGATCAGTATGTCAATGGGCGTGCCTGGAAGCGACCAGTGGATCTGGTACTATCATGCCCGCTATCGAGGCAAACTAGCCACTGCTCAGACAGCAATTGGCGCACCGCGCTATTACCCATATCTCCAGACAGGACAGCTGATTGGGCTGATTGGTGGAATGAAAGGTGCTGCTGAGTATGAGCGTCTGGTCCAGACACGTGGCCTTGCAACAATAGGTATGGACTCTCAATCTGCCGCCCATATGTTGATAATTGGCTTTGTCATTCTCGGAAACTTCATCTTCTGGATGCAAAAGAGGAAACGATAGATGTTAATGACATCAGGCCCATGGGTATGGATAGCAGCCATGCTCACTCTTGCAATCTACAGTTTCTTGTACAAGGACAATCCATTTTACAAGATTGCTGAATACATCTTTGTCGGAATCTCTGCAGGCTACTGGGCTATTTTCCTCTGGTGGAACTATGCATATCCCAATCTTTTTGAACCCCTTGCCAAAGGCAATTACCTGAACATCATACCCATTGGGCTCGGATTGATGATGTTCACCCAACTGTTCAGACGAACTGCATGGCTGGTAAGGTTTCCCCTGACCTTTGTGCTCGGAGTGAGCCTCGGATTGCAAATCGTTGCGGCGGTTGAGGGTGATATGGTTCCGCAATTGCGCGGAACGTTTTCTCCCTTTTCTAGAGGGGTGCTCTTCGGGACTGCGGATTTCTGGACTTCAATTGGCTACATCGTTTTGCTGGTTGGTGTGCTTTCCACACTCATCTATTTCTTCTTCTCAAAGGAGCACAAAGGTTTCCTTGGCGCAGGTGCACGGATTGGCATATATTTCCTTATGATCGCCTTTGGTGCCTCATTCGGCTACACGGTTATGGCTCGTATATCGCTGCTCTTTGGTAGATTGCATTTCCTCTTTTCGGATTGGCTACACGTGATAAAATAGTTCTCGCCTATGTTCAGCCTTAGTGATGAAGAATTCGAAAAAGTGGTTTCGCAGGCCATCGATGACTTGCCGGACGAGTTCAGGTCCAAGCTCGATAACGTGGACATCGTGATAGAAACCTCACCACCACCTGAAGTCAGACGTCGCTTCCCACGTAACCGCCTCATCCTCGGACTCTATCAGGGTGTACCTCAAAAAAAGCGCACAGTCGGCTATGGCCTGGTGCTACCCGACAAGATCAGTCTCTACAAACGAAATATCGAACTTGTCTCATCAAGCCGTGAGGAAATCCACGCCCGCATTCGCAAGACTCTCCTACACGAGATTGGACACCACTTCTCACTAAGCGATAAAGATTTGCGCAGGATGGGCTGGTGATCTTGATCACTTAAGATGTCTATCGAGAAACCCCACCATCCTCCTATAGTACGTGAGACGGTTGCTCAACTTGGCGATACCGTGACCTTCATCGGGAAATACCAGCAATTCCACCTCACCACCCCTGGCTTTTATGGTCTCGGCGATCTGCCGCGCCTCACCGACAGGCACCCTCGGGTCGTTTTCCCCGTGGACTATGAGCAAGGGGGCTCTGATGCGATCAGCATGAGTGATAGGTGAAATCTCCTTCAAGAAAGTCTCATCTGAGAGCGGCCCATATTCGGCTTCACGAATGGCACGGCGATACTCTGCTGTATTCTTAAGAAAAGTCACGAAATTCGCAATTCCGACTCGATCAATGCCAACACCAAAGTAGTCAGGATACTCAACCAGAGAGGCCAGAGTTACGTATCCACCATAACTGGCCCCTTTGATTGCGATCCTGCCTGCCTCGGAATAGCCATTGTCAATGAGCCACCTGGCAGCAGCACCGATGTCACGAATCGAATCCTTACGTCTTTTGTAATCATCAAGTTTGACATATTCTCTGCCATAGCCTGAGCTTCCCCGGATATTGGGTGCCAGTACCCCGTAGCCATTGAGAATGAGGTACTGGAAGTGTCTGACGAAGGAAGGTCTGAACTGGCTCTCAGGCCCCCCGTGGGCATGAATAACAAAGGGGATCGGCTTGCCATCCCAGTCAGAGGGGAGATACAGAAAGGCGGGAACCTGAAGCCCGTCAAAGCTTTTATATTTGATGAGCCTGGGTTCCACAAAGAGTGCCCTGTCGATACCCGCAAAGGTTGAGAAGGTCAACTGCACCAGACTGTCCGCTTCGATATCATAAAGCCAGACATCCGGTGGGAGTGAGGCACTGGTAAATGTGAAGACGAGTCTGCCGTCCTTCGCCATCGCAAGCTCCGATACGATGCCCCTGAGTCTTTCAACCTTTCGTCTCGAACCGGTCTTGAGATCCTCGACGTAGAGCACACCATAGCCATCGATATTCTCAACCCAGGCCAGATACCTGCCATCAGGTGAAAGCTCAAGCTCCTCAGTTTCCCATGGTGACTCTGGATTCAAAAATTCAATTTTGCGTTCGGCAACATCCATCCTTGCAACCCTTACGAGTCCTTCAGGATTCATATTTGTCAGGAAATAGACCAGCGAGCCATCAGGGGATAGCCTCCCGTTTTCGAAGATATAGTCATCCTCGTGGGGTGTAAGCAACGTTGCCTTGCCATCATCGGTGTTGACGAGATAGATATCGCTATTGACATTGCTCTCATAGTGCTCAACAAGAAGTTTCAGACCATCTTTGGATACATCGGCAGGTGCGTTCCAACCGGCCTTGTCCCAGATCTTCAATGGTGGAGGGACTGTGAGTCCGGCTAGGTCTATGTCGGTTCGATATACGAAGAAATCCCTCCCATTCTCCTCATTGCTGGTGAAGTAGATTCGACTCCTGCTCTTATCCCAAACCGGAGAACCATATCTTACCCTGGAATTGACAAGCAGCTCTCGCCCCGTGCCTTCAATCGTATCAAAGACATAGAGATCCGACTGCTCACTGCCCCCAGCACTCGCTCCAACAATAGCAAGCTTGCCATCAGGTGATATGCGATAGAAGTCAATACCATCGACAAAGGCAGTTAGCTGGTAAGGCCAGCACATGTTCTCGAAGTGATAGACCTGGTCAACCCCAGCCATCCATGAACGAAAGAAGATATGGCTACCATCACTGCTGATCTGAGCCGAGCTTGCAGACCCAATTTGCATAAAGGTTTCAATCGAGACGAGACACTGTGGCTTCCAAAACACAGAGGCTGATGACGAAGTTTGACCATGAATCAGTGCAATCACGAGCAAGAGCCATAACCATTTTCTCATCTCTTTCCTCCTTTCCGAACTCTCTATTCTAGGCATATCCGCGAGCAATTCAAGATGTGGTTGTTCCGAGCATCCATATTCCGCTATGCTTAACCTGCAGGTGAAAAGGATCTAAATTCGTCACTCGAGACTTCCCATGGAGGTCAACCTTGAAATTTCAATTCAAATTCGATTCCAAGCTGGGTCGCAAGCCAGGACATTATCTTATACAAAGCGCCGTTGCTGGGCTTATGACAATGGCGTTTCTAAGCTTTCTCCACCTAATTAAGTATCATGGCATCGTGGCTGCCCTCGGAGCGACAACCTTCATGATTTTCACGATGCCCCATAGGGTATCGACCCGAGCAAGATATGTCATTGGTGGCTATACGATGGGGGCTCTTGCTGGCATTCTAGCAACTCTTGCCTTCAAAACCCAGGCTCCGCAAACCCTGGCCCTCGAGACCTTTCTCGTCGGAGCAATAACTGTGGGAGTTGCCAGCCTGCTTATGGTTGTAACCAACACCGAACATCCGCCGGCAGCAGGATTTGCCCTCGCTCTCATCCTCCAACCATGGGATTTTGGAACTCTTGCTTATGTGCTCACCTGGGTTTGCTTTCTGTCAGTCGCAAAGCGCTGTCTCAAGCGTTACCTCATCGACTTGCTATGAAGGCTGGTATCCCAGCACTGATGACAATCAAACCTGGAGGATGGGATTAGAGTAGGCTTTGAGTTGCTTTGCTGAGATCTTGGACTAATCAGCTGACTTGTTGACTTTGGCTCCAACCAGGATTTCTCCACCAGTTGCTGCCCCGGGCACGACAACCTTCAATGGTTCACGAATGCCCATTGTCTTCTTGTAGTTCATAAGGCGCATCTGCATAGAGGGGATAACCTCCTGCCCCTTCTTTATGACCAGCACTCCAGATTCCGTCTTAACATCGTCCGCAAGGACCATGCCGGGAATTAGATCCTCGACCTTGAGGAACTTTATCTCTTGAACCTTTCTTAAGTCTATTATCTGCTTGAGCGCAGCCAGGATCTCGGGGTCATACCACCCCTCACGTGTTTCCATTATCAGGCATGCCTCAGGGGCTGTCCGACCTGATCCTATGAGTGTATCGAAATCAAGCGCAACCTTGAGAATCCGTGCACCTAAAGGGATAGCCTTGCCACACTTGGAATCCTGCGGAAGACCTGTACCATCAAAGAGCTTCTCCTGATAGGCGATAATCTCGGCAACGCTTTCGAGGCGCGGAATGCTGGCAATCAGATCCTTGCCAACCACAACGTGATTGTGAAACATCTCAGTCTCCTCAGATGAAAGCGGAGCTCCCGTATAGGCTTTCACGAGGGTATCCTCAGGTACAATTACACAACCAATCTGACAAAGCATTGATGCAACTTCAATCTCCCAGGAATCCTCAACAGCAAGCACATGGCATATATCTTTGACAACACGTCCAATTCTCGAGGCACGTCCAAAGGCAGTCGGGTTGACCATTGAAAGCACCTCAGTCAGCACATGCACGCTTTGCCTCAGAGTCTTCTCGAGAAGCTCCTTCTCAGCGGTGATAAGCTCATATTGCCTTATACCTGCCTCAAGTGTCCGAGCAAGCTGTTCTGGTGGACACGGCTTGGTAAGAAATCTGAAAATATTCCCTTCATTTACTGCTGCAATCGCGGTTTCGAGAGTTGAATTACCGGTCAGCATGATGCGCACTGTGTCAGGACTGATCTCTCTGACCCTGCTTAGGAATTCGATGCCGTTCATGCCTGGCATCTTCATATCAGCAACGACGACGGGGAATGGCTCCTTGCTCGTCACCAATTCCAGGCCCTGTTCCCCACCAACTGCAGTGTAGACTTCGAAGGTGCGGTAAAGCTGACGCTTAAAGGCAGCCAGTACATTGGGCTCGTCATCAACAAACAGGACTCGCTTGCTCATCTCTTACCCCTTCCTCCTGGAGCTCTTGTAGGCAAACCTCACGCCAGAGCGCCAATTCACTTGCAAGACCAAGTCTTTCAAGATGTGCAAAGTCTATTTGAGCACCTGCGCCAATGCTTGCGTTGCCAAGTTCGTGGTCGATTGCGTCGGCAACATGCACAGCAAGGACAGGGCTTAGGCCTACCGCAGCAGAGAGCGAGGGCTCATGGTGATAGGCAAGAGCTTCAACGATGTTATCCGGAAAGGCCCAGAGCCCCAGCAGGTAGCCACCGAGCTCGGCATGGCTTATCCCGAAAGCTCGCTTTTCAACTTCGAATAGAGGCTCCTGCTGCTCGACGGCTTGCTCGACCAGTTTGGCATATTGCTCGGATACATTGGCTGCAAGCATGAGTTTGCCGGCATCATGGAGCAGGCCCGCAACCAGTGAATCGCTGATATCTGCTTCCGTTGCCGATGTGGCTGCGATTCGCTTCGCCAGACGACCCACATTCATGCTATGGCGCCATAGCTGGTCAGGATCTATGCCTGCCGTCCTGCCGATCTTGAATTCTGAGAAGATATGAACGGTAAAAACAAGCCCCTTGATTACCTCAAGCCCCAAGAGGCTGACTGCCTGGGCTGGGTCGGTTACCCGCCTCGGCAGACCGAAAAACGCTGAATTCACCAGCTGAAGCACCTTTGCTGTCATCCCGATATCCCGAGAAATAATCTCTCCAATTCTTTGAATTGAGGTATCGGGCAGCCTCAACTCACTCATGAGATCAACGTACACCTGGGGAAAACTCGGCAGGGTTCGGATCTGCTTTGCCAATCTGCTTACACTTTCATCAGCAAGGAGTTTTCTGAGCTCGTTCGCCCTTCGCACTGCATTCTTCAACGTTTGTGCGTCACAAGGCTTACTGAGATATTGATGAGCAGTGCCAACGGATTTCAAGATCAGATCCTGGTCGGAGTGACCTGAGAGGATAAATCTGATCGTGTCGGGATACCTAGCTGTCACTTCCGCCAGAAACTCTGCTCCATTCATGCCTGGCATGCGCATATCGGTTACTATCGCATCGAAGGGTTGTTGTGAGAGTAGTTCTAGCGCCTTCTCGCCACTTTCGGCAAACACCATATCCCATTCATTCCGCATACCATAGAGCATCCGCCTTAGCCCCTGAAGCACACGGGGTTCGTCGTCAACGAATAGGATTCGCAATTTCATCGTTGAGCCCCCTCAGATACAACCTGGCGAATCGGAAGCCGAATTATGAAAGTGGTGCCCTTGCCAACTTCGCTTTCAAACCTCAGACTACCCTTGTGCTTTTCGACTATGACTGAATGAGCGATTGTTAAACCCTGACCGGTTCCTTTGCCGACCTCCTTGGTCGTAAAGAAGGGATCAAAGATCCGATTCCGAACCTCTGGAGGTATCCCACAACCGGTATCCGATATCCTAACCTCAACCCAGTCACCATCACGGCGAGTTGTAATGGTGATCTTACCTTTCCTGTTTGAATCTTTACCAACAACCTCACCGATGGCGTGGGCGGCATTGATGACCATATTCAGGATTGCCTGATTGAATTCTCCCTGAAATCCAAGTATCGGTGGTAGGCTTGGGTCAAGCTGCAATTCACAATCTGCCACATATTTCCATTCATTCCTTGCGATGGTGACTGTGCTTTCGATAGCCTTGTTGAGATCAAACGGTGCCGCAACTTCCTCATCCGGATGCGAGAAATCTTTCATAGCCTTGACTATCTTGGTCACCCTTTTGACCCCCTCGAGAATCTGGTCGATTGCCTTAGGAATCTCTTCAGCGATGAAGTCGATATCGATAGTCTCAATCAGTGACCCCGGTATTGCTACACCCTGCTTGCATTCACTCTGACTTCGAATGGCATGTAGTAACCTGGAGAGGTCACCAAAGGCATCCTTGAGAAACAGGGTATTATCGCCAATATATTGCATTGGAGTATTTATCTCGTGAGCTATGCCAGCCGCCAATTGTCCAATTGACTGAAGCTTCTGCACCTGGGCCAATTGATATTCGAGGGCCTTGCGCTGAGTGATGTCACGGATGATTGCCATGAAATGCCGCCTGCCACCAAGGCTCAGAAGGGAGATGACAACGTCTGCATGGAAAGTCGAACCATCCTTACGTTTGATTTCGCAGCCGTTGATGCTCTGTGTCGGCTCAGCGCTCAGGCTCCCCAGGACATCAGCCATTCGCCCCTGCCATCGCTCAGCCCAAATGTCGCTGATGCTAAGCTTTTCGAGCTCCTGCCCTTCGTAGCCCAGCATTTCCCTTATCTTCTTGTTGACCATTCGGAATCCTCGGCTTTCGAAGTCGCCGATTACGATTCCATCGGCTGAATCCTCAAAAATTGCTCGAAAGCGTTGTTCTGATTCCTGAAGAATCGCTTCAGCCTGCTTCCGCTCGGTTATGTCTCTGATCAGCCCAATCGCATGCCAGCCGTCATGTGATCTCACGGCCGATAGTGAAAGCTCCACGGTGAATTCACTTCCATCCTTTCGGATTGCAGGTAACTCAAGTGTCTTGCCAATCGCAGGGCCCGTGCCCGTTTCCTGGAAGCGTTGGAATCCCTCAAGATAGGCAGTGTGGAGGTGCTTGGGTGTGATTACGAGATGCAACTCCTGACCCATCATTTCATCAGCAGTATAGCCAAACATCCTCTCTGCTGCTTCGTTCCAGTAGGTCACCTCACCGGCACTATCAATCATCACTATACCATCACGAGCTGAATCAGCAATCACACGAAACCTTTCCTCGCGCTCCCTCAGGCTCTCTTCAATCCGCTTCTGTCCAAGGCTTACTGCAATGACCTTTGACAGATCTACGAGAAGGTTAACGGTCGAAGCCTCATATGGGTTCGGTGAGTTGGCAGCAGCTATGAAACCACACCGTGAATCAACCGCGAAGGGGACTATAACAAGGCTGCTCAATTTCGACGTTTTGGGATCGAGCGCGAGAGGCGAAGGGCAATCATCTCCAATTCTGATGATTGGTTCTCCTTGGCTGACTGCTTCCGCCCATAATCCATCCAACCGCTGATCGAAGGGAGTCACCTGGGATTGGCTTCCAACCCGACAGATACCCTTGAAATTGCCATCAGCATCAAGTGCGCCGATCCATCCGATCTTGCTTTCTGTGCATTCGCACACTATACCGATTGCAACTTCAAGAAGTTCAACTTCGGTCTCACAACTATTGATTGAGCCGAGCAGATGAACCAGCACTGCCCCGGTGTCGTTTTCCAAAGTCGCTTTGAGGTCAATCACGTCAGTGGTTTGCCGTTCCACATCCATCCCCCCTCAGGATTGACTCCTCGTTGCAGAGACTTGATCCTGCCATTCGGCCCCAGTCGAATTATGTTTGCTGGAGCTTATAACTCGAGCGAGGGTACGTAACAGCTCTACAACACTGAATGGCTTGGCTACAAATTCGAAACCTTGATCACCGAAATCACGCAAGAGACCAGCCTGATCTGTATAACCACTTGTAAGAACAACGGCGAGATCACTATTTCGGGCTCTGAGTTCGTTTGCGAGGTCAATGCCTGAACCATCAGGAAGGGCAAGATCCGCCAGGAGCAGGGTGAACGCTCCATTCCTGGCTTCAAATGCCTTACGAGCCTCCTCCAATGTTGTTGTAGTAGTGACCTTGTAGCCGTTTTCGGTGAGAATCCTGACAAAGAGATTTTTCACTGAATCTTCATCCTCAACCAGCAATACCTCAGCCCCCTTGCCTGTGAGTTCTCCTAGTGGAATTGACTTCGGTCTTTGAGGTGACACGTCGAGTACGGCTGGCAGATAGACCCTGAAGGTTGTTCCCACTCCCTTCTTGCTTTCAACGTCGATTTTTCCTCCGTGCTGCTCAACAATCCCGTGAACAACTGCAAGCCCCAATCCACCCCCATGCTTGGTCTGCTTGGTACTGTAGAAAGGCTCGAAGATACGGCTCAGGACTGCCTCGTCCATTCCAACACCTGTATCACTGATGCTGAGGCACACATAATCGCTTTCAGTCGAAGCATCATCCTCGAGGTTTGCCGTCAGTTTAGTGTTGTATGTGGAAATCACTATCTTGCCACCATCAGGCATTGCTTCCTTCGAATTCAGTACCAGATTTATTATGACCTGTTCGATATTGCGCCTGTCCGCTTTTATCCGCCACACCCGTGGATCCAACTCAGTCTCGATTGTTATGTTTTCACCTATAAGTCGGCTGAGCATAGCGCTCATACCACTGACTACCGAATTGATGTCCACGATCGTGGCTTCCATGGGATGGCTTCTACCGAAAAGCAGAAGCTGCCTTGTCAGATCCGCCGCACGATCACTGGCCTTCTTCACCTGGCGAAGATCGGCTGCAATGCTGCCGTCCTTGCTAACCTTAGAAAGGACGAGCTCGGTATAGCCGCGAATAGTCGCCAATAGGTTGTTGAACTCATGCGCGATTCCGCCTGCAAGCGATCCAAGTGCCTCCATCTTCTGCGCCTGTTGGAGCTGTGCTTCCACGGCCTGCTTTTCCTTCTGAATGCGCGCCCGCTCACGCTCCTTGGCATCCCTTTGAAGACGCTCATGCACCAGCGGGGAAAGAGCTCGAGCCATACACTCGAGCATTTGACAGTCCTGGCTGCCATAACTTGCAGATCGATCCCCTGCGCCTATTATTCCCACCAGACTGGTATTGAGCACGAGGGGTGCAGCGACGGCTTGCTTAAGTGTTCGCCTGGCATCGGGACTCAGAACCTCAGTATTTGATACAAGCCCACGGCCCGCCTCAAGGCTCTCCTTCCAGATGGCCTGTACCTGATTCCTGTCCACGGTCACGGACTCATAGGAGGTACCGGCATCTGTAGCGCACAACGTATGAATTGCAATTCTGCCACCATCGCAGAAAAGGCCGAGACATGCGTAATTGCTGCCGAGAGTGTCGAGGTTGATTTCGAGAATCCTCTGCCAGATCCCATCGCCTTCATTAAGCAGGAAGCAAGAAGCTATCTGATGCGCTACTCTAAGTTCACGCTCCGAACGCTGAAGACTCAGCTCTGCAAGCTTGCGCTCAGAGATGTCCTCCATGAAGCCATCGATACGGATAATGCTGCCTTCCTCGTCAAGCATTGGAGTAGCCTTGTAACGAACCCACTTGGTCTCGCCAAGCCTGGTTACGATTCTGTATTCCTCACTTATGGTTGTCTTATTGGCCAGCCTTTGGCGTATGTTTTCGATCACTGAGCGGCGATCTTCAGGGTGAATTATTGCCTTCCACAGGTCAGGATTCTCAAGGAATTCAGAACTGGAATAGCCTGTTAGGTGTCTGACCCTGCCTGAGACGAAAAGGCATTTAGCACCGACATCACCCAGCGTTGAATAAACAACAACAGGAATGTTTTCACTCACCAACCTGTACTTTTCCTCACTCTTTCGCAAAGCCTCCTCGGCCTTACGTTGAGCAGTCACATCATTGCAAACACCAATCCAGCGCACAGGTTTGCCTGCCGTATCGAGCACTGCCTGCCCCTTGTCAACCCAGTAGAGCCAAAGACCATTCTTATGCCTTATGCGATATTCATAGCGGATGGGTTTGGATGATGTGCGATGATGCTTGACAGCACTCCTGAGGCACTTTCGATCCTCCGGATGGATGAGTGCAAGCCACTCCTGAACAGTCCTTGGAACCTCACCAGGTGGATAGCCCAGCATACTTTCTATGTCGCCGTACCAGGTCAGGCAGTCGGTTGCCAGATCCCACTCATAGACAAGGTCACTTCCCAGGCTGGCAGCGATGCTCAGCCTCTCCTCAGTGGCAAGGCACTGAGTTATGTCTTTGACAATTGCGACCATCCCCAAGGGATTGCCATCGTTATCACGCATGACTGCGCTGCTTATCTCTACTGGTATTTTGCTCCCTCCGGAGGTGATGATCTCGTAGCGGCTGCTGGCTGGCAGACCATCGGTTCTGACGTCGTCAAACTCCTGTGCAGCCCTTTGCCTATGCTCAGGCGCCAGGAGATCAACCATTCTCCTCCCGATGACTTGATCCTCATCGCTGTATCCCCACAATCTCAGCGCAGCAGAATTGACATGGGTTATCTCACCTTCAAAATTGGAAATGATGACCGATTCAGAAGAAGTCTCGAGAGCAGATGAAAGACAGCGAACATGCTCCTCGTGCTTCGACCTTTGAGTTATGTCCTCCCCCAGACTCAGAACGCCGATTGCTTTACCCTTTCTGTCCTTCAGAGCCGTGTTATGCCATGCTATCAGACAGCGCCTGCCATCCCTGGCGATCACGGGGCTCTCGAAATAGCGTGTCGTCTCCTGCCTTCCCCTGATGAGATCCTCGAAGATCTGCTGGAATGTGTCTCTATGGCTGGCAGGTAGAAACTTCGACCAGGTCTCACCGACAAGGTCTCGGACTTCATAGCCGAGTATCCGCAACAGAGCCGGATTCACGTAGCGGATGCTCTGATCTGGCCTTAGAAAGACTACAGCAGTCTTTGCGACCTCCATGTACTTCTCGATGATTTCGTCATCAAGCAACCGGATCGACCTTCGGCGATGCTCAAGGATAACCCAGAAAATAAGACTCACAGCAGCAATTGCAGCAATGATGTCTATTGACCGCCGGAAACGAGAAGCTCCAGTAAGCACGTCATTCGAAGAAGCGTCAAAAATGAGATGCGTGAGGCTAAGCCCAACGATGAAGCAAAGCACCGCAATGGCGTAGCGGAAGCGCCTAGGCATAGATTTCCTCCTTTTGTAGATATCGGCAGAAGGCATGGATTGGTTTAGAGTGACTTCAAGAACCTGAAGAGACAGTTTGGATGCTGCCAGATGGTCACATTACGATATGGTCAGAGAAGAGATCCCCGTTTTACCGCCTCGAAAACCAGTCCATAAGGGCCAAAGATACCAAGAGAGGCTTTACTGATATGATACATGCGGACTACGAAACCTATCTTTGCAAGATTGACGAGCATCTCGAGAGCGAAGATTCTGTGGACCAGTGTACCCTCCTTCCGTATTGGATCGTCGTGATAGATCGGCTCTTTGACGAAAATACACTCGCCTTTCAAGTCGATAAAGCTACGAACATCATCAAGCATATTGCCCGGAAGAAATGGAACCGTGAAAATATGCCTACCACCGGTCCTCAGGACCCTGAAAACCTCACGATGCGCCCGATAGGGATCTGGAATGTGCTCAAAGACGTCAGATGATATGACGAGGTCAATGCTCTCATCCTCCAGGCTGAGGTGCATCAAATCCTGATGCATGATACCCTTCACGATTTCGCCCGAGACATATTCTTCTCCAAAATATTCACTGCAAACATAGTTTTTCATGCCGACCAATTGCTTGTGTATCTGGCGGCTCGCCTCAGTATTGTAGATCGCATAATCATCGAGAGCGGCAACATCCTTAAGTGAACGCAGCCTTGTGCTGGTGATCGAGCCAACAACGGAACAGACAACAAATGCGAGCTGCCGCTGCCTGCTGGTTGAACGGCATCGAATGCACTTGCAGCTTTCCCTCAGATTGGACCCGATGTCAACGATTAGAGACACCCTGCCACACACGGGGCACCAAACAGGCCCCCACCACTTCAGTCTCCTGGCAATGCCTTCCGCCCAGGAAGACTGCCTGGGCAGGGGAAATCTGGCAAAGGGCACAAGCTCTGAGGGAATCGGGCTGACCCTATGTAGGTCCACATTGTTTGAAGCTTGCTCGCCTGAGCCCATCAAGTTGGGATGATGTCAAACTGAATGAGCAATGGCAAGTCCAAATTACGAAGGGCCGGCTACAAGGTTTTCCGCATTGTGAGGAATCTCACAGGCTCTAAAGCCATCGCCAAATGAGACAGCGGTCGCCCGGGCTGCCTTTATAATATCGCTGTCGGGATCGACAAGTTTCTGTCTGCCGGCAATCCTGCTTATCGCAACCGTTCCGATCTCATTGTTCCTTATGACGACCATCGTCCCAGCTTCACCACGAACGAGCGCATTGACCGCTTCAACCCCAAGCCTCGTACAAAGCACTCGGTCACTTGCAGTTGGAGTGCCACCCCTCTGAATGTGCCCGAGGACAATTGCTCTACACTCAGCTCTCACCCTGTCCTCCAGTATGTCACAAAGCCATTTTGCAATCCCACCAAGTCTTATCGGCTCGGCACTGTCTCTGACTACACGTTCAACGAATTGCTTCCCCCCTGCGGGACGTGCACCTTCGGCAGCACA
>JALGWB010000126.1 GCA_025774405.1 bacterium | reverse complement strand
TAATTCACCTGCAACCCTCTACCTCTGGGTCAGGGTGCCGGATGGGAGTCCATCCACAACCTTTGCAGAGAAACTGCTGGATACGGCTGGGTTGCTTGTCGCCCCGGGTTGTGGCTTTGGCGGTCACGGCGAGGGCTACTTTAGACTTTCGGTCACCTGTCCAACGGAAAAAGTCGAGCTAGCCTGCGAAAGGCTGAGTGAGGTCAGAGCGTTTTGAGCAACGTTGAGGATCTTGATAAGATCTCCATTCGGGGTATCAATGTTCTCGGGCATCATGGAGTTGACGAAGCTGAACGTCAGGTGGGACAGCGCCTGGTGATTGACGTTGATCTCTATCAGGATCTGGAGCCTGCAATAGCCGGTGACGATATCCGCAGGACGATAAATTACGAGGCAGTGTGTGCGCTTGTTGAAAAGGTGGCTGGTGAAGAGGAGTTCCTGCTCTTGGAGAGCCTTGCCTCTGAAATAGCCAAAAGGATACTCGAGACATTCAACCCTGAAGTGGTAACGGTCCGTGTGCGGAAGATGAATATCCCGATTTCGACCAGAGTTGGCTCGGTAGAGGTTGAAATAAGGCGGAGGCGGTGAGGGTAGGAAATTGAAAAAGTGCTATCTTGGTTTGGGAAGTAATCTTTCAGATCGAATAGGCATGATTTCAAGAGCTATTCGATGCCTCGCGAGTCATGGAGGGCTTGCCATTGCACAGGTTTCAAGCTTCTATAGGAGCAAGCCATGGGGATATCGTGATCAACCAGAGTTCATAAACGCGGTCATTGAGGTCCACACATTTCTTGAACCTCTCGAGCTTCTGGAGGTTGCGAAGGCAACTGAGGCAGTCCTTGGACGCAAGCTTCGCAGAAGGTGGGGACCAAGGGAAATCGACATAGACATACTGCTCTACGATGATGAAATAGTCTCCAACGGTGATCTTGAAATTCCTCATCCCAGGATGTGCGAGCGAGGGTTCGTACTTGCTCCTCTGGTTGAGATAAATGCAGATCTCATCCATCCAGGCACTGGACGGTCAGTTTCAAGCCATCTCGCTGACCTGCTATCCAAGGGGGAAACCCAATGGGAGGACCTAAGTATATAGGAATTGAGGGCGTCATTGGCGCTGGCAAGACGACACTTGCTACAATCCTGGCTGAAAGGCTTGACGCTGAACTTAAGTTAGAGGAGGTTGAAGAAAACCCCTTCCTTTCAAAATTCTATCAAGACATGCGAGGATATGCTTTTCAGACCCAGATATTCTTTCTCCTCTCCCGTTATCGTCAGCAGACAGAGCTTGCTCAAGCAAGCCTTTTCGCACAGCGGGTTGTGAGTGACTATATCTTTGCGAAGGATCGTATTTTTGCCTACATAAATCTCAATGATGATGAACTCATGCTCTATGAGAAGCTTGTTGAGATTCTCGAAAAGAATGTCGCCTCACCTGACGTAGTAATCTACCTGCAGGCAAGCACCGATGTTCTGATGGAGCGAATCCACAAGCGGGGTCGACCTTTCGAGCGGAATATGCCGAAGGATTACATCGAGACTCTCAATCGAGCTTACAACCATTTCTTCTTCCATTATGATGATTCCCCTTTGATAATCGTCAACACCGACTCCCTTGATCTACCAAGGTCGGAGGACGATATCGACAAGTTGATTGAGATGATCGAAACTCACAGCAGGGGAACGGTTTACTTTAGCGGAGGGGGAAGATAGTGGAGAGGAAAAAGATAACAGTTCCTAAGATAGTCCGAATGAAACGTAAAGGTAAGAGGATAGTCATGGTCAGTACCTATGATTTCCCATTTGCCAGGCTCGCTGATGAAGCCGGCGTTGACATAATCCTGGTCGGCGACACCCTCGGCATGGTTGTTCTGGGCTACGAGACCACCTTACCTGTGACGATGGATGAAATGATAATCCATGTTAAGGCTGTCAACAGGGCTAAGCCTAAAGCCTTGGTTGTTGCTGATATGCCTTTCATGTCATTCCAGGCATCCGTGCGAGATGCGATTGCCAATGCGGGCAGGATGATCAAGGAAGGTGGTGCCGATGCTGTCAAGATTGAGGGTGGCAGATGTGTTGCTTCGACTGCCAGGGCTATTGTTGAGTCCAAGGTACCGGTCATGGGGCATATAGGGCTTACACCTCAGGCTGTAAGGGTCTTTGGTGGATATCGTGTCCAGGGCAAGACGGAAAATGCCAGGAGTGCGCTGATTGAAGATGCCAGGGCACTTCAGGAAGCAGGTTGTTTTGCAATTGTGCTTGAGGCAATTCCATGGCCGCTGGCTAAACAGATAACTGAGGAGGTTGAGGTGCCAACGATAGGGATTGGGGCAGGTCCTTTCTGTGACGGTCAGGTTCTTGTATCCCACGACCTGCTCGGTCTCTATGAAGACCAGCCGAGATATGTGCGGCGCTATGCAGACCTGGCAAGCATAATAAGGCAGGCTTTCAGTAGTTATGCCAGTGATGTGAGAAATGGTGATTATCCCAGGATTGAAGAGAGTTATGAAGATCCCGAAGATCATAAGAACCATTAACAGGCTCCGCAGTGAGATCGACCGAGCAAGGAGTGCAGGTCGAACCGTCGGTTTTGTGCCGACGATGGGCTATCTTCACGATGGTCACCTCGAGCTTGTCAGGCAGTGCCGCCGACGCTGTGATACGGTTGTTGTCAGTATCTTTGTAAATCCCAAGCAGTTCGGTCCGGGTGAGGATCTTGAGAGGTATCCAAGGGATCTTGATCGTGATCGCAAGCTCCTCCGTGAGATCGGTTGTGATATCCTCTTTGTGCCCTCTGTTGAGGAGATGTATCCTCAAGGTTTCAGGACAGCTGTTGGCGTTGAGGTTTTGAGGGACAGGCTCTGCGGCAATTTCCGTCCAGGCCACTTCGATGGCGTTTGCCTCATCGTTCTGAAGTTACTCCTGGCTGTCATGCCAGACGTCGCTTTCTTTGGTGAGAAGGACTATCAGCAGCTTGTGATAATACGGCGAATGGTTTCTGACCTCGGTCTGCAGGTTGATATTGTTGGCGTGCCCACTGTAAGAGAAAAGGATGGGCTGGCCATGAGTTCAAGAAATCTTTATCTGACCCATGAAGAGAGGGCGGTTGCGACATCGCTTTACAAGTCACTTGAGCTTGCACGGCTGATGATCTTGGCAGGTGAAAGAAGAGCATCGAGGATAAAGGATCGAATGGTCAAATTGCTTGTCGATAGCGGTGTTACCAAGGTGGATTATGTTGCCATTGTTGACCCTGAGACGCTTGAAGACGTTACCTATGTCAATAGCAGAATACGAGTTGCCGTGGCGGCATGGGTTGGTAAAGCGCGCTTGATTGACAATATAGGTGTTGATCCAGTGGAAATACAACCTAAGAGGTACCGGCGTGGCAATGTGGCTGTCATACTGGCTGCTGGTGAAGGTAAGCGGATGAGATCGAGGGTCCCTAAGGTTCTGCAGAGCGTGGGTGGTAAACCAATGGTGCAGCGCGTTGTTGACGCTATCAAAGCTGCAGGTCTCAAGCAGATTGTGGCAGTTGTCGGCCATGGCAGGAAGAAGGTCGAGTCCTTTTTGCAGCGCCTGGGGGTTGACACTGTGTATCAGGAGGTGCAGCGGGGTACTGGACATGCTGTGCTGCAAACCTATCCGTATCTTTTCAACTTCAATGGGAATGTAGTTGTAGTCTCAGGGGACACACCGTTGATTGGCTCCGAAACGATTCGAAATCTTATCGATACCCATGTCAAGCGTGCCAACGCCATAACTTTTGCAACAGCGGTCATGCCAAATCCGCATGGCTATGGCAGAGTTGTCAGGGATGCTGACAAAAGATTTCTCATGATCGTTGAAGAGAAAGATGCAAGCAGGGAGGAGAAAGCAATACGAGAGGTTAATGCAGGCATCTATTGCTTTCGATCGAGATCCCTCTTTGACGCTCTTCTCATGGTCGATGCGAGTAATGTTCAAATGGAGTATTATCTCCCAGGGGTGATCGTGGCCATAAAGGCGCGAGGTGGGAGGGTGGAACCTGTTGTGATAAAGGATTATACTGAGGTGCTGGGTGTCAATACCCCTGAGGACCTGAAGGCTGTCCGGGCACTTTATGCCAGGAGGCTAAGAAGTGAAGATCCTAAGCGCAGGTTGGAGAATGGAGTACATCGAAAGCGAAGAGGATAAGGGCTGCATCTTTTGTCACAAGGCAGGCCAGCAGGATGAGAAGGCTCTGATAGTCAAGCGCGGGGAGCAAGCCTATGTGATCATGAATCTCTATCCTTATACCACCGGTCACCTTATGGTTGCTCCCTATCGTCACGTAGGCAAGATCAGCAATCTGACAAGTGAGGAGGCCAGTGAGGTCATGCAACTTGTCGCCTGGTGCGAGAAGGTTCTTACCAGAGCTCTCAATCCTGACGGATTCAACATTGGAATGAATATCGGCAGATGTGCCGGTGCAGGCTTTCCTGACCATGTTCATGTCCATGTGGTTCCTCGCTGGGAGGGTGATACTAATTTCATGCCAATTGTCGGCGAGACCAAGGTCTTGCCTGAGGTCCTGACCGATACCTACAGGAAGATAATCGCCTCCAGGAGGGAGCTGGAAGGTGAGTCCAAATCTGCTGGCTAGAGCCGTATCCATATATCTAGCACTGGTTGTTGGCAACTGGTTGGCTACAGCTCTGATAGGCACGAGGCAGACTTCGGAGTGTGAGGCAAGGGTGGTGGTAGAGATTGTCAATGGATGCGGCTTGAAGGGTGCTGCTGAAGAGGTGGCTACATGGTTGGGTGGATTGGGATTTGACGTACTCTTTGTGGGTAACGCCGATGACTTTGAATATGAGGAGACAATCATCGTTGACAGATGTGGTGACGATACGAAGCTAGCTGCTCTCACTTCAGTTCTGGGTACTGACAACGTCGTTCATCAGGTCAGGATTTCGACTTTTGTGGATGCTACAGTCATTGTTGGCGGTGACTTCAAGGAACTGGCTACAAGGCGGTAGGTCTGTCATGTTCAGTGGAGTAGGCAGTTCAGAGATTCTCATAATACTCCTGATCATACTGGTGCTCTTTGGTTCGAGGCGGATTCCGGAGTTCTCAAGAGCGGTCGGCAAGACGGTCCATGCTATACGGAAAGCCTTCGATGAGATACGCGAGGAGATCGATAGCCAAACCCCTGCCGAGCCACCTAAACCTGGCTCTGATAAAGCTGGCTAGTAAGCGGATCCAAAACTACGGTAGTCTTCAATCCTGGCACTCTCCTTCAAACGGTCATACCACCTCGAAAGGAAGATCTGGCGTTTGTTGTTCAGCAACGAGTACTTGAAGTTCTGAACGTTGGCAGCAAAGATGCCCTCATCGAAAGGTCGTCTCTCATCAACGCGGATGATGTAGAAGCGACTACCGTGTTCGAGAATACCACTGGTCTGGGATTTCTCAAGCTCAAATGCTGTAGCAATCACTATGTTCTCAGCCCCAATACCTGGGACTGTTGAACGTCGCCCGAACGGTGGTGTGCGTTTGACCTCGAATCCCTCCGACCTGGCAGCCTTTTCAAGCGAGCTGCCTTTTGAGATTCGGGCAAGCACCTTCTCGGCGAGGTTTCGAGCGATTTGCTTGCGTTTTTCATATCGATACCGACTGAGAACATAGCTCCTTATTTGCTCAAGCGGCAAAACCTGAGATGGGATGATCTCTGTAACCTCAACTATGTAAAAGGCCTTACTTCCTTCAAAAGGTCCGGCTATCTTACCAGTCTCAACAGCAAAAATGCGATCACTATCATCAGCTCTCAGTCCATAGATGGGTCGAAGCTGATCTTTCGAAAGCGCATCGGGTTCGGTCATTTCATAGCCAAGCTCCTGAGCTGCTGCCTCAAGTCCTTTGCTCTTTGCAAGCCCGACCAAATCCAATGCTCTTTGCCTTAGTTCCTCGAGTGTCAGTGGACTGGGTTCAAGTCGTGAGAATATATGTGAAATGCGAGCCTCGTCGGTTCCATCTCGCACTCGACGATCTTCAACCCGTACCAGATGGAAACCATCTCTGGTCCTGATGATCCCACTGAGTTGTCCAGGCTCGAGGCTGAAAACCACAGAATCCAATTTTGCTTCAAGAAATCCGCGTCGGATCCAGCCCATATCCCCGCCCTGCTGTGCGGTCCGGGCATCGTCAGAGTAATCCTGGGCTATTTCATCAAATGGCTCACCAGCATCTATGAGATCTCTGGCTTCCTCGATTCGCTGATGTGCATATTCTTCGTCCTCGGAGCTCGGCTGCTTTGGCACTGCGACAAGGTGAAGCCGCCGCTTCTCCGGGACCCTGAAATCCTCCGAATGCTCTTCATAAAAAGCCGAGAGCTCCTCCTCGGAGGGCTCCG
>JALGWB010000125.1 GCA_025774405.1 bacterium | reverse complement strand
TATTGAGTACAACAGCAGTGTATTGATGACGATGAAAGTCCCGATATCAACCAGCGGCAGCAGCAAGATCTGGGGAGAGAGATTTATCTCCGGTATCGCCAGAAAGCGATGAGTGCCCTGAAAAGCCAGCGCTACGTGATAGGGTGTCTGGCCGGTCTCAACCCATTGCCTCAGTAGGGAATAGTAGACAAACTCCTTTCCCCAATCAAATGCCCTGAAACTCAGATTTCCGAATTTGAAAAAGAGGAGCCAGTGCAGGAAGCCAGAACCGTAGAGGATTGGAATCAGCCAGCGTGGACTCCAAAATGCCTGCCTTCGGTCGATACCGGCCCAATTGGCGGTGGTATGATTCGGCTTCATTTGTCCTTGGGCTTGGTGCTTAAGTATTCAAATGCAGCGAGTGCGGCTTTGGCGCCTTCTCCACAGGCTACAACTATCTGCTTGGCATAAACATTGGTAACATCCCCAGCGGCAAAAATGGCCGGGATATTGGTTTCACACTTGCAATTGACCACTATCTCACCTGTGTTGTTCCTTTCGACTCCTTTGACGAAGTCAGATGCAGGGCTGGAGCCGATCTCAATGAGAATTCCACCAACATCGAATCGTCTGGGCTTGCCATTGACCTCCACCTCAATTCCCGACACCAGCCTATCACCCGATATCCGAAGCACCTTACTCTTCGTGAACATTGAGACATTATCACTGGTTCTTGCCTTATCCATCATGACGGGATCGGCCCTGAAGCTGTCAGTTGCCTCAAATACATATACATGGGTAGCGATTTTCATCATCTGCAGTGTTGCTTCAAGCGCTGAGTTACCACCACCAATTATGGCAACGTCCCTACCTGCGAATACAGGACCATCGCAGGTTGCGCAATAGGTCACGCCACGGTTTCTAAACTCGTCCTCACCGGGGACGTTGAGCTTGCGCGGAAGCCGTCCTGAGGCAATGATTACAACTCTTGCCTCATAGGTGGTGGCATCGGTTTCGATCCTGATCCAGTCACCAATTCTTTCAACGTCTGTGGCTGTCTCACCTTCCTTGACCTCAACCGCAAATTGATCCAGATGTTCCCGGAATTTCTGTCCGAGCTCAATACCCGTGATGAACTGATAGCCTGTGTAGTTCTCAATGTCAGCACTCCAGATCGTCTGTCCCCCGATGTTTTGAGAGATGACGATGAGATCCATCTTTTTCCTGGCTGCATATATGCTAGCTGTGATTCCCGCAGGGCCTGCCCCAACTATCACCAGATCGTACATCAAGCTCTCCCTTTCCTGATCCGTAGCGTAAGTGTGACCTTTCGCCATGGGGCACAGGTGCTGTTTCCGAGGGTCGCCCTACATGGCCTTCTTGGCATCTACGAGTTTGAGATAGTGGCGGCGCTCTTCCTCGATTATCCTGTCAATGTCATCTCGCTGGCTAGCGGGTACGAGCTGCTTGGTCTCGATGTAGTAAAGTATAGATTCGATCTCCCGCTGAATTGCAAAATCGATTGCATCTGTCACGTTCTTTACTCTGGCAAACTCGGTCCGGATTTTTTCTGGTGAGAATATCAGTCCCTCAGCATAGGCTCTAAGGTAAGCGAAATACTCGCCTGGGTAGCTTTCGGGTGGTTGATATTCCTGGACTTTCGAGAGCATCCCCTCGAAGGTTCGCTTATGCTTAATCTCCTCCTCGGCGAGATAAGTAAACATGTCCCTGGCACTTGTATTTTCAGCCAGTGTGGCTGCATGGCGATAGAACTTTTCACCATTTTCCTCTATCTTGATCGCTATCTCGAAAACCTCACTTACCCTGAACGTATCCATCACAATCCTCCTATGCTATATTCAACTGCCTGTGTTTTGAAAGGATCTCATCAGCCAGCATGTCCAGTGCCTTGAGATCATCCTCCTTCGGATATCCTTTTACTACAACCGGGGACAGGATTTCAACTTTTAGATTGGTTACCAATCCCTTAAGCTCATCCAGCATTTTCGATCCCCAGCCATATGAACCGATTATCCCCAGGAACCGCACTTTGGGCCGCAGCGCATTGGCAAGGTAGGTGGCATAGACTGCCAGTGGGTGAGCACCGACAAGTACAGCTGAAGCACCAACTACAAGAGTAGCGGCATCCACCAGCGCCATTGCTAGCTTGCCTACATCGGTAACCACAAGGTTGAAAGGCTTTACTGCAATTCCTCTCTGGATGAGCCCTGTCGTTAAATATTCAACCATCTTCTCCGTACTGCCATGCATTGAGACGAAGGGCAAAACAACTTCATTCTTGACCTCATCTGAAGCCCACTGGCGATAGGCTTCCATGATTGGCTGAGGATTGAGGTGAATAGGACCGTGACTGGGAGCGATGATCTTGATTTCGTAGCTCCTCAGACGGTCAAGATGCTTCAACACACTTATTCTGAAAGGCATCATTATCTCAGCGTAATAGCGCTTGGCGCCTTCATAGAACTCGTCGATCTCGCTAACCAGCAGCTGGCTTGGTGCAAGATGCGAACCCAGGAAATCACATGGGAAGAGTATCTTATCCTCCACAAGATATGTGAACATCGTTTCTGGCCAGTGAACCCAGGGAGCGATGATGAACCTGAGATGCCTGTCTCCAAGTGAGATGGTTTCCTCATCGGCGACGGTAATGAACTTGTCACTTTTGATACCAAGGTGTTCCTCAAGGAGACCCTTGCACTTGGCATTGGTAACAACTCTGGCTTGGGGATACCTGGCGAGTAGATTGGGTAATGAGCCGGAATGGTCCTGCTCAGCGTGGTTCGAGATTATATAATCGATTTGTTCAATCCCGAGGGATTCGAGGTTAGCCACAAGCTCATCGTATTTTGATGGATCGACACTATCGATGAGAGCAGTCTTCTCACTCCCCCTGATAAGATAGGAATTGTAACTGGTGCCTTCGGGGAGCGGGATAAGCGAATCGAAAAGTCTCCGATGCCAATCAATGGCACCAACGAAGTGAGTACTGTCAGTTATCTTACATACTGCCATTTGAGGTTCACTCCTTCCTCGTTCAGGACTGGAATCCCCAGATTCTAACTCACCACTTCAAACTTATCCTTACCAACACCACACACCGGGCAGACCCAATCAGTTGGAAGATCCTCAAAAGGAGTTCCTGGGACAATGCCACTGTCACTATCTCCTTTCTCAGGGTCATAGATGTAACCGCAGACTGTACACCTATACCTCTTGGGAACCTCCCCTTCCATGCCTTTCTCCTTCTCCACCCGGGACTCTTCTATGAAGGTGGCTGCCTTCCGAGGGGTCTTACCCTTCTTTACCTGATGATAGAAAGCGTAGGTCATAGGTTGACCTTCATCCAGTACGTCACAATCCACCACCTTGCCTATGAACAGTGTGTGGGATCCAACATCGACAGTATTGATGACTTCTGCCTCAATGAAGCCCAGAGTGTAATCCAGCACGATTGGTGCCCCGGTCTTACCTGTTCTGAAGTTGGTCCCCTCGAGTTTGTCAACATCGCGTCCCGACTTGAACCCCCATTTGCCAATGAAGGTCATCGGGGCTTCCTTTGAAAGGATGCATGCTACGAATACCTTGCTGGTCATCATGAAATCATGCGTGAGGTTTTCTTTGTTTATGCTAACGGCAACGGTTGGCTGCTCAGAGGTCAGCTGGAAAACTGTGTTGGCTATCTGGCCATTGAGCCTATCTCCTTTTCTTGAAGTAACCACGTAAAGCCCATAGGTACACAGGTGCAACACCTTGAGATTCATCTTTATCTTCCCCCCGTTATGCTTCGCCTCTCCTTCTTAGGATGCCTGTTGATGCCTGCTGCTTCATAGCATACACCAATTGAGGACCTGATCAGCAAGTCTAATGCCCGGGCTGTCGGCAATCTTGGCCATGCCGCAAGCATGGGAACAGAACGAATAGGAACCCGGCACTACTTTCATCAGGCACTCCTGCACGACTCAGATTACCGTTTTGGTGGAGTTGGTGTCAACAGTGATAGGATTTTCAGAAACGAAAAGGGGGCAACCTATGTTGCCCCCAGGATAGAATCTACATGTCGAGAGGGCTCTTGATCTGCACCTGGTCACTGGTCACAAGTTTCTTGTAAATCGAGGTGGTTTCTGTGCGGGCATGGCCAAGAAGCCGCCTCACGTGCTTAATATCAATTCCTCGCTGAAGGAGGTGTACGGCGAAGGAATGGCGGAGAGAATTGCAGCTCGCACGCTTTGTTATTCCTGCCTTCTTGAGTGCTTGCTTGAAAGCCTTCTGCACCGCCCTCGGCGTCATATGCCCGCCGTCGATACCGGGAAACACATAATCGTCAGGATCCCTGTCAACAATGAAGGCATGAAGCATCGGGGCAACTTTCTCCGAGAGGATTGTCTGCCTTTCATGCTTGGCTTTGCGTCCTCCAGTAGAATTGCCTCTTACCGTAAGCTTCTTACCCTCGATATCGACGTCCTTTACCCTTAAGCCGAGCAGCTCGTCCAGTTTGAGTCCAGAGGAGTACATAAGTTGGAATATCAGCCTGTGGCTCACGTTACGTGTCACACTCACAATCTTCTGGATTTCTTCCTTATCGAGAATAGTCGGGATCGGCCGTGCTCTGCGCTTGAGCTCAATCGATAGCTGCAATGGCCTGCCGAGTATATGCTTGAAGTAGAGTTTGATTGCACTTGCTGCTATACCCACTGAGGATTGCGAAGCCTGGGCATCTGGCGAGCCCTCTAGGATGTTTCTTATGTACGTGTTGGCATCCTCAGGTGCTGGGGAGGAGGGGTTTGGGATTGATTTGAGAAATGAAGCTACTGCGGTCGCATAGACTTCTGCTGTCCTTGAGCTGTAATCAAGCTTGATGAGATCCTCTTTGAAGGTCTTGACAAGGCGTTCAATGGAGGACTTGCTTTTGTCTGTTGGCATGTCGCTGCTCCTTTCATCCTTAATAGCATCAACAGTCTCATGCGTCCCGCGAATCGCTTTAATCTAATGGTTGCGCACTCCGCTGTCAACTATAATGCGCCAAGATATTCCTCTAAACAGCCCTTTATCTCAATTCCTTAAGGAGGAGCCTTGCCTGATCATTCGCTGGATCGATCTCGAGTATAGATTTTAGCTCCTTGATTGCCGAATCATTTCGGTTTTGCTTCCTGTAAAGTTCAACAAGGTGGAATTTCGCTGGGAGATAGGAGGGTTCCTGTTTGATGGCTTGATGGAATGATTCCTCAGCGTCGGAATCGTTGCCGAGTTTCTCAAGTAGAATTCCCATGTTGGTGTATACGATGTGACGGTCGAGAGGATACTGAAGCCCATCTTTGAGGGTGTCCAGAGCCTGTTCGATACTGCCCTCCTTCGCCTGAAGCACTGCAATACTTATTCGTGCTGGGTTGAAACCTGGATCATGCTTGAGGCAGTTGTTGAAGCAATCCATTGCCTGAGAGGGGTCACCCAAACCGATATTGGCTCGTCCCAGAAGGAAGTAGGCTTGGGCGCTCGACGGATTCAGCTCAATAGCAACCTGAAGCTCGCGCCTGGCGGCTTCGAAACTTCCGCGACGCAGATATTCATTGGCCAGATTGATCCTTGATTCATCATAGTCAGGTCGGAACTCGACTGAGCGCTTGAAAGCACTCAAGGCGAGGTCATATCTGCCCCGCTTATCATAAACCACACCCAGATTGAAATAGGCTTCTGCATTTCGAGGGTGCTTCACCAGGATCTTCTTGGAGACCTCGATAGCATCATCGAGGCGGTTCAGATTTATGTAAGCGATTGCCAGCATGTTTTGGGCATCAACAAAGTTGGGGTCTTTCGATATGGCTTTCCTGAGTATGGTAATAGCCCCTTCGGCTTCACCTTTGTGAATAAGTGCATTTGCTATTGCAGTCATGATTTCCACATTGTCCGGTTCCTGGTTCAGAACTTCCTGCCAGATCTCAATTGCCTTATCGAACTCTCCACGTGCGAAGTGGCTGCTCGCTATACGCTTAAGACCCGTCGAGCCTCTGCCTATGTAGCCAAGAGCTTTCAACCTCTCCAGTATTGCTTCCTCTTCCTCCTTGCGGCGAGTTGCCTTACCCTGCGACATTCTTGTGCCGTATGATTCTATGGTGCCGATTTCTGAAGACTGCTTGAGCCAGTCTTCTTCAAGGGCTTCTTCAAGGACCCTGCCAGGCATGTCTTCAGCTGGAGGAAGACCGAGTAGCCTTAATATGGTTGGGCAGACATCGAAGACCGTTGCATCCGTCAGTCTTACACCAGGTTTTATATGATTGCCATAGAGGGCTATGGCTCCAGCAAGTCTATGCCATTTCACTGGCTGACCCGCACCGATCGCCGACGGCCCGGAAGGTCTGATCTCACCACTTTTGAAACCGTGGTCAGATATCAAAACAAGCGTGGTTGAAT
>JALGWB010000124.1 GCA_025774405.1 bacterium | reverse complement strand
CGTGTGTTGATGTTGTCGAAGTCAGCGATATCAAGCGCATGGTGCCTTCGATCATTCTCGAAAGCACGCCCGGGCCCAATTCCAGGCTCATCTCATGGCAGACGGGTGGACAGGACACTCAGTTAGCCCACTAACGCCACTTGCATTTGACCCCCTCTCGATTTATTCTCATAGTAACTGAGAGGCATGCAATGGCATCACGGGCAAAGTCACTTGTAATAGTTGAGTCACCTGCTAAGGCTAAGACCATCAATCGCTTCCTTGGCTCAAGCTATGTTGTCAAGGCCTCGATGGGACACGTCAGGGATCTGCCTGAGACCAAACTCGGTGTGGATATCGATCGTAACTTCAAGCCCAACTACGTGATCATCAAGGGAAAGAGAAAGACAGTTAAGGCGCTCAAGGAGGCAGCCTCGAGGGCCGAGGCAATCTACCTTGCACCCGACATGGACAGGGAAGGTGAAGCGATAGCCTGGCACCTTGCGACTCTGATAGATAAAGATGGCAAGAAGGTAAGACGCGTGGTTTTCAACGAGATAACCGAGCGAGCCATCAAACAGGCCTTTTCCAGTCCGACACAGATCGATATGCGTAAGGTTGATGCTCAGCAGGCCAGACGCATCCTCGACAGACTGGTTGGCTACCTGGTCAGTCCTTTGCTGTGGCGGGTTGTCTACCGTCGGACCAGTGCAGGCAGGGTACAATCGGTTGCGCTGCGACTTGTGTGCGAACGTGAGGAACAGATTGCCAGGTTTGTTCCCAAGGAATATTGGACCATAGAGGCCTCCTTCAGAACCCGGTCGGGGCAGGAGTTTGGTGCTGTCCTCGAGAGGAAAAATCATAAGAAGATCGCGATTGATGACGCTCGCAAGGCTGAGGAGATTGCTGCTGATGTAAGAAGGCAAGCATATGTGATCATTCGGGTTGAAAAGAAGCGGAAGCGAAGAAATCCTAAACCACCCTACATAACCAGTACCCTTCAGCAGGATGCAGCTCGAAGGCTTGGCTTCAGTGCGAGGAAGACAATGGTCGTTGCCCAGGAGCTCTATGAAGGGGTCGATCTCGGGAAGGAAGAGCGCGTTGGACTGATAACCTACATGAGGACAGACTCGATTAGAGTCGCCGATACGGCAAGGCAGGAAGCAAAGGAGTTCATCGAGAAGAGGTTTGGTGCGGATTATCTTCCATCAAAGCCCCACAGGTTTGGCAAGGTGAAGGCTTCGCAGGATGCGCATGAGGCGATCCGCCCAACCAGTGTTAGACGCCAACCGCAGGATATCGAACGGCATCTGACACCAGATCAGATCAAGCTTTACAGACTGGTTTGGGAAAGATTCATTGCGAGCCAGATGGCTCCCGCTCAGTTCGATGTTACAACCATTGAGATCGAAGGCGGTGCTTACCTATTTAAGACTTCAGGTTCCGTCAGGGTCTTTGATGGCTATCAGCGTATCTATGCTGAGAAGGAAGATAAGGAAGTTCTTCTCCCCGATGTGGAGGTTCGCGATCAGGTCGATCTGCTCGAAGTTCAATCCAAGAGGCATGAGACCCAGCCCCCACCGCGTTATACGGAGGCAAGTCTGATCAAGGAGCTCGAGGATAAGGGCATTGGTCGTCCCAGCACATACGCAACAATCGTAAGCACAATTCTCGAACGCAACTATGTAGAGAAAGTTCGGGGTTCGCTGGTTCCAACCGAGCTCGGCAAGACAGTATTGAGGATTCTGCTTACTGCCTTCCCCGACATTTTTGATGTTGGTTTCACTGCACGGATGGAGGCCGAACTGGACAAGGTTGAATCCGGTCAGGACGATTGGGTCAACGTGATAAGGGATTTCTATGAGCCGTTTCGGAAGAGCCTTGACAGGGCCAATGCGATGAAGGCCGATCTCCGACAGAGTGTGGAGGAGCTGACGGATATCAAGTGTGAGGTCTGTGGCAGTCCTATGGTCAAGAAGTGGGGTCGGCATGGGCAGTTCCTTGCCTGTTCAGCGTTTCCCACCTGCAAGAGCACCCGTCCTCTCGAAGAGGAGCGCCAGGTTGAAGCGGCCTGCCCCGAGTGTGGGTCTGAAATGGTGATCAAGACCGGGCGCTTTGGCAAATTCCTTGCCTGTCGTCGGTATCCCGAATGTAAAGGAACACGACCCTATACACTTGGGATCAAGTGTCCGCGTGAGGGTTGTGATGGTGAAATAACCGAACGAAAGACGAGGAAGGGCAGAACCTTCTATGGCTGCCAGAACTACCCAAAGTGTGACTTCGCCACCTGGGACAGGCCTGTTGCCGAGCCGTGTCCTGAGTGTTCCTATCCCATCATGGTGGTCAAGACATCCAAGGACAGAGGCAATTATCTGAAGTGCCCGTCATGCGGTAGTGAGGCAAAATCATGAGCTTGCCACCAGGCAGGGTCACAATCATAGGTGCAGGACTGGCAGGTTGCGAGGCTGCATGGCAGGTTGCCAGACATGGAATCCCTGCCCGTCTGGTCGAGATGAGGCCTGGTCGAATGACTGAGGCGCATCAGACCGGATTTCTTGCTGAGCTTGTTTGCTCGAATTCCTTCAAGTCCGAGAGCATCTCCAATGCGGTGGGCCTGTTGAAGGTTGAGCTCAGGATGTTGGGCTCATTGTTACTTGAAATTGCTTCGAGTGCACGCGTTCCTGCCGGTGGTGCACTCTGTGTTGATAGGACGCGTTTTGCGGGGATGGTAACTGAGGCCATCGAGCAGAACCCGTTAATAGATCTGGATAGAGTTGAGGCTACCCATCTTGAACCTGAAGTAGTAAACGTCGTCGCAGCAGGACCACTTGTCTCAAAGTGCCTGACTGAAACGCTTGAACGAGTTGTAGGTGCACGTAATCTTTACTTCTACGATGCTATCTCGCCGATTGTCGAGGCGGATAGTATCGATGTGGATGTTGTATTCAGGTCTTCGCGCTACTCCAAGGGTGACTCAACATATCTCAACATCCCACTCACGCGCCAGCAGTATGTTGAATTTGTCAGCGCCCTGCGCCAGGCTGAGGTCGCTCCAAAGCATCCTTTCGAGGAAGACCGCTTCTTTTCAGCTTGTATGCCGATTGAGGAGCTTGCGAGGATGGGTGATGATACCCTTGCTCATGGCTGCATGAAACCTGTCGGGTTGATTGACCCTCGGACCGGGCTGCTTCCCTATGCAGTAGTTCAGTTACGTCCAGAAAACCTTGAGGGCACGCTTTATGGTATGGTAGGATTCCAGACGCGGCTGAAGCATGGTGAGCAGAAGCGGATTTTCAGGATGCTGCCGGGACTTGAGAATGCCAGATTTGCCAGGCTTGGCAGTATCCATCGCAATACCTATCTGAATTCACCTGCAGCTTTGTTGCCAACTTTGGAACACAGGGAGATGCGGAACATATTATTTGCTGGACAGATAACCGGTGCTGAAGGCTATGTTGCAGCCATCGGTACGGGCCTGCTGGCTGGATTGAATGCTGCCCGCAAGGTGATTGGCCAGGACTGTGTTGTGCCACCGCCTGAGACGATCTTAGGTGGCCTGGTGAGGTATCTTGCCAATGGTCCAGTTACTGGATTTAATCCGATGAATCCCAATTTTGGGCTGGTGCCACGCCTTGGTATTCGTATGTGTCATCGGCTGCGCAGGAACCTTCTGCTTGCAGAACGCTCAGTGGCAGCCATGCGTCTGTGGTCGCAGCAACTGGAGCTCGAGGTTTCTCCTTTTCAAAGGTGAAAGACGATGCACAACTATGTGCGGAAGTTCATTATGCACCTGGAATTGGAGAGGAACCTATCTGTAAATACTGTAAAGAATTATGAGCATGACCTCAAGCAGTTTCTTGAGTTCTTGAGCACACAATTGGCCTGTCGAAAGCCAGGTATCAGGCATGTCACGAGATTGGCTATTCGGCATTTCCTGAGCCACCTGAGGCATCAAGGTACGAAGGTGAGCACCATGAGGCGGAAGCTGGCTGCCATCAAATCTTTCATGAAGTACATGTGCAGCCGGGAGAACCTCAAGGTCAATCCTGCCATCGGGATTAAGATGCCTGCTGGGGAGAAACGACTGCCGTGTTTCGTTGAAGAAGATGATATCGAAAAGCTCATGATGATACCGCAGGGGGACGGTTTGACGCATCTTAGGGACCTGGCCATCCTTGAGATCCTCTATGGTACAGGCATGAGGCTGAGTGAACTCCATCTGCTTGATGTTGGCGACATCGACCTCTTCAGTGAAACGGTCAGGGTAAAGGGAAAGGGGCGAAAAGAGCGCTTGATTCCCCTCGGGCGGATGGCGGTCAAGGCCATGAAAAGCTACCTCAGGAAAAGATCGGAATTCCTGGCACAAAGGCACAGGCTTGAAGAGAGAGCATTCTTGATCAATCGTTTTGGCAGGCGGCTTTCGAGGCGAGGTATCCAGCGTATTGTAAGGCACAACCTCGAGCGTGTTTGCAAACTCAAGCAGATGAGTCCTCATGTTCTCAGGCACACCTTTGCTACCCACTTGTTGGAGAAGGGGGCCGATCTGCGTGCTGTTCAAGAGCTGCTTGGCCACGCCAGCTTGAGCAGTACACAGATCTATACCCATGTAACAAGTGAACGTCTCAAGCAGGTTTACGATCAAGCACATCCGCGTGCGTGAGGTGGGTAAAATGAAGATGCGAAAAGGATTTCATGGTACGACAATCATTGGTGTTCGCAAGGATGGGAAGGTCGCTATGGCTGGTGATGGGCAGGTTAGTCTGGGTGAAACCGTAATGAAGCAGCGTGCGAAGAAGATAAGGAAGATCTATGATGATCGCATTCTGACAGGCTTTGCGGGTGCTTCAGCGGATGCCCTGACTCTTTTTGAGAAGTTCGAAGCCAAATGTGAGCAATACAAAGGCAATCTCACGAGGGCGGTTGTCGAGCTCGCCAAGGAATGGCGTACCGATAAGGTGTTGAGGCGGCTGGAGGCACTTCTGGTAGTCATGGACAGTGAACACTCCTTCATGGTCTCAGGAACAGGCGAGATCATTGAACCCGACGATGGTATAGTTGCTATTGGATCCGGTGGTGGTTTTGCCCTTGCTGCTGCCCGTGCATTGATGAGACATTCGAATCTTGATGCAAGAAGCATTGCTGAAGAATCCTTGAGAATTGCTTCGCAGATTTGTATCTATACCAACGATCAGATTACAGTCGAGGTACTTGGCTAGATGAACAGGAGAGAGCTTACACCACGACAGATAGTTAAGGAGCTGGACAAATATGTCATTGGCCAGCATGAGGCAAAGAAGTGTGTTGCGATAGCCCTGCGGAATCGCTGGCGGAGGCAGCAGGTTAAGGGTAGCCTGCGGGAAGAGATAATGCCCAACAACATAATCATGATCGGGCCAACCGGCGTTGGCAAGACTGAGATAGCCCGGCGTCTTGCCAAGCTTGCCCGCGCTCCATTCATGAAGGTGGAGGCATCCAAATTTACCGAAGTGGGTTACGTAGGCAGAGATGTTGAATCAATGATACGTGAGCTTACTGAGCTTGCAGTCAACATGGTCAGAGCCGAGAAACTCGAGGAGATTGCCGATAAGGCGGCCCAGAGTGCTGAAGAAAGGTTGCTTGATCTGTTGCTACCACCACTGAAGAGAAGGAGTGGGGTCTCTCCTGAGGAAAAGGCTGCTGAGGAGGACAGGCACAGTGCTACAAGAGAGAAGATCAGGGACAAGCTTCGCAAGGGTAGTCTTGACAATCGCACTGTTGAAATTGAAGTAGCATCAAGAACATTGCCGATGATAGAGATTTTTACGCCAGCCGGAATTGAGGAGATGGATATCAATGTTCAGGAGATGTTTGGAGGTTTGCTGCCTCCGAGGAGGAAGCGACGCAAGGTCAGTGTGAGCGAGGCAAGGGAAATCCTCGAGGAAGAGGAAGCCCAGAAGATGGTTGACATGGACAAGGTTGTAACCGAAGCAATCCAACGTGTTGAGAATTCAGGTATAATATTCATCGATGAGATCGACAAGATTGCAGGAGAACGCTCATCTCATGGACCCGATGTGTCCCGTGAGGGTGTCCAGCGGGATCTGCTACCAATTGTTGAAGGCTCGAGTGTGCCCACCAAGTATGGCATGGTTAAGACCGAGCATATTCTGTTCATTGCAGCTGGAGCCTTTCACTCATGTAAGCCCTCGGATCTCATCCCTGAGCTTCAAGGACGTTTTCCAATCCGCGTGGAGCTGTCAAGTCTGACTGAGGATGATTTTGTCAGAATACTGATCGAACCGGAGAATGCACTTATCAAACAATATAAGGCTCTCCTGCAGACTGAAGGGGTTGACGTGACGTTTAGTCGCGAAGCGATCAGGGAGATAGCGTCGATCGCAGCCAGGGTAAACGAGACGACTGAGAATATTAGTGCAAGAAGGCTTCATACTGTTATGACCCGACTGCTCGAGGACATACTCTTTGAGGTCCCCGATAA